>DSBP01000025.1 GCA_011049465.1 bacterium
CTATTACGGACGGGTGTTTTCGGCAGGCTTGTAGATTCGAGACGGGGCGGGGAGTTGCGTATACCTTTTCTAGGCATTAAATCAGGAAAATTTTCCACTGCCCGCCCCGTCCTGCGATAGTGTGTGTTGGGGCGATGGTTGTTTAGCAGCCTGCAAAAACCGGAGCGTTTTTTCTTGCCGTCCACTTGCAAATTGCAAATTCCAAATTGTAAATCCCTTCATCCCGGCAACCGAACCCGAAGCAGGGGCGTCATATTAATATGGTATTTTTACTGCGTTGACAGAAAAACATATACTGGTATAATAAACCCAATGAAAGCGGAGGAACGTGATGCGTAAAAAGCTGGTTTTAGCCCTTGTATTTGCCTTTATCGCGGCAAATAGTTTCGCAAAAGAGGTTTATCACATAGGCTTTCTGGGAAACACCGGAAACGCCGTGAACCGCGTGCTTTTTGACACGCTTCGGGCCGCTGTCTCCGAATACAACGAGGGAGAGGATAAGCCCGCTGTTGTAGAGGCAGTTATTTTTGACGATGAGCAGGAAGGCTGGGAAAAGGAAATACGAAACGACAAAAAACTCGCCGGGCTTTTCAGCGTGTTTTCGGAGAAGCATGAGGAATACATAAAAAAAGAGGCAAAAATTCCGCTTGTGACAGTCGCGGATACTTATCAGGGTTTTACCGCTGCCGGTGAAAAAAACAGGTTCAGGGTTTCCCCTTCTCAGGAATACATGGCTGACGCGCTGTGCGCCTTTGGAATCGGAGTGCTCAAAAGGGGGTCGTTCGCAATAATATATTCCGACTCGTCCCCGGATTACAAGGCAGCGGCCGAGGCCTTTGCCTCCAGGATGAGGGCAAACAGGATTACGGTGGATTACATAAGGGATGTGGAAGAATCAAGAAGGGATTTTACCAACCTGCTCCTGCGAATAAGGGACCTTAAAAAACAGGTCATCTATTTCGCCGGCCCGCCTGACGCTGCCGCAGGCCTTGCGCGCATGTCCAGGGAGATGAATGTGGGCGCGATGTTTATGGGCATGAACACAATTGGCAACAGGGCATTTATAAGAAGGGCAAAGACAGGGGCAAACCAGTCGGCTTTTGTTGACATGATACCCCAGTCAGTTTACGGGTTCAGCCGTTTCAGGCCGTTTTTAAAACGTTACCATGAAGAATACAGGGGAGAGAATAATTACATGCCTTTTCTTTATGACGGCGTCCGCCTTATGCTGGCCGGAATAGACGCCGGAGAAACGCGCGGCCGGGCGCTGTCGGATTGGATGAGAACGCAGAGGCATGCGGGTGTTACGGGGACGGTTAATTTCAGGGAAAACGGAGAGAGGGCGGTATCGCAGGTATTTCATTATATAATAGCGAGGAACGAAGTGATGTTCAGGCGGCTCTCCCAGCAGGAAAATTCCGACCTTAAGAGGGTTAAATAAATGGCAAAGAGGCTCGGCGACCTTTTAGTTGAGGAAAACCTTGTTACTCAGGAGCAGATAAGCAGCGCCATAGAGGAACAGCAGAAAAGCGGAGAGCCGCTCGGCAGGATACTGATAAAGATGGGTTTTATTACCGAAGAGGCCCTCTACTATTTTCTCGCGATACAGTTCGGGCTTGAATACGTGGACCTTGGCGGAGGGGACATCAAGCAGGAATCCCTTGACCTTGTAAAAAAAGAACTGGCCGAGGAATTCAACATTATACCCATTGAATATGACGGGACATCGATTGTCCTGGCCACCTGCGAGCCTGATGAGCACCTCCTCATGAAGATCAAGGAAAGGGTTGTCTTTCCGGTTGATAAGATAAAGATTGTCATAACAACCGAAACCGCGCTTAAAACCGCGCTTGGGGTCTATTACGGGGTCTCAAAAAACGTTGAAATGGATGAAGGCCTGGAGGAGATGTTCAGGGATGAAAACGCAAAGGAAGGGGATGGGGAGGAATCGCCGTCGGGAGAGGTTGTAAACGAGGATTCTGCCCCCGTAATAAGGCTGGTCAATTCCCTCATATCGGAAGCCGTGAAAAAAAGGGCATCAGACATACACTTAAACCCTTTCCAGAAAAATATGATAATACGCTACAGGATTGACGGCGCGCTGCAGACGCAAAAATCGCCGCCGCGGCATTACATGAACGCCATAGTTTCACGAATAAAAGTTATGGCGCGTCTTGACATTATGGAGCGCAGGGCAGCGCAGGACGGAAGAATAAAGATAAAGGTTTCGGCAAACAAAATAATTGACCTGCGTGTCTCAATCCTCCCGACTATTTACGGGGAAAATATAGTAATGCGAATACTTGACCAGGGAGAGCTTAAGCTTGACCTGTCAACGCTGGGTTTTGAGCCCAAGGAACTGGACCTGTACAAGGAGGCAATACAGTCGCCTTACGGGCTCATTTTGCATACGGGTCCAACCGGCTCGGGAAAAACAACAACGCTTTATTCCGCGCTCTCGACAATTAACGACATATCAAGAAATATCATGACACTTGAGGATCCGGTTGAATACCAGCTTCCCGGAATCGTGCAGATTCAGATAAATCACGACATAGGTTTTGATTTTACGGTGGCGCTGAGGGCTTCGTTAAGGCAGGATCCGAATATAATGATGGTCGGTGAAATCAGGGACAAGGAGACCGCCGAGATAGCCATCAAGGCGGCTCTCACGGGGCACCTTTTATTCTCGACTCTTCACACCAATGACGCGCCGTCCACGGTAATGAGGCTGATTGACATGGGCATAGACCCTGTTTATGTGGGTTCTGCGGTAAAAATCATCGTGGCCCAGAGGCTTATGCGCAGGGTGTGCTCAAAGTGCGGTACGGCTTACATGCCCACAGAAGACGAGATGATGAGGATACAGATAACCAAGGAAGCAGTGCAGAACGCGAACATAAAAAAGGGCGCGGGGTGCAGTGCCTGCTCGAATTCGGGTTATAAAGGAAGGGTGGCTATTTATGAAATAATGCCGATGACGCCGGAGCTGGCGGACCTTATTTTCGGCGGTGCGGACCTTAATGACCTGGTGAAGCAGGCAGAGAAGGACGGAATGAGGACGCTCAGGAATGTAGCGCTCCAAAAATGGAAAGACGGCGTCACTACGCTTGAGGAAGTCTTAAGCGTAACGGCCGAAGCTGAGTAGGAGGCCCGATGGAAGCTAAAAAGCTCGGCGAAATATTATTTGAAGAGGGAATGATAACAGGGGAACAGCTTGAAAAGGCAGTGGCTGAGCAGCTGAAGACCAGCGAGCCTTTTGGGTCTGTCCTCGTGAAGCTGGGTTTTATTACAGAAGACGTGCTTTACCACTTTCTTGCCATGCAGGTCGGGACAAAATTCATCGACGTCTCGGTGCTGCACATAGAAGAGGAAGTTGTAAAGCTCATAACCCCTGAAGTGGCGAGAAAGTATAAA
>DSBP01000296.1 GCA_011049465.1 bacterium
ATAATAAACATTCGAGCTCTTATCATACCCTCTTTTATCCGCGTGTGAGGCCGCAATATAAGCGGGCTGGTTAAGCGCTGCCATAAAAGTCGCGTGCCTGTCGGTCACTCCGTCGCTGAACGGAAAAACTGATACATCCGCGCATGCAAGCAGTTTTGCCGTCTCTTTCGCGCTTAAATATCCTGTGAAAAAGATTTTTTCCCCGGCTTTCAGCGCGCTCCTCAAAAACCCGGCCTGATAAACGTTATTCGGGTCAATGGATCCTATGTGTATCCATGAGAATTGACTCTTGTCGTAAGCGTTAAAGAGCGTCTCATAATTTTTTATCCTGTTTATGAAGCCAAATGTTATAAGCAGCTTTTTTTTCGGCCCAATCCCGGCTCTCTTCATGATTTTCCGCCTGTATTCAGGGTCATATGCCGCTTTTGGTATGTTTGAGCCGGCGGGTATAAACGCTCTTTTTTTCGCTGCTGCTGCGGCTTTGTTCAGTAACGGCAGTTTCTTATACCCTTCTTCCTCAATAAAAATACATCCGTCGGAAAAAAGCATATTGGGAATCATTCTTAATTGCCCTGTAATCCCAAGCCTGTGGACAGGCTCATGAAAAGTGCTTATTACCTTCACCCGCGGATTTGAGATTTTAATAATCAAGGGCAGAAAATTAAATAACAGGTTCTTTTTATACGCCGCGCTGGGATACTGGATGTGCACAATATCGGGCCGAATACCGGATACTGTACCCATTATTTTTTTCAGGTTTTTTATTTTCCACGCACCCACAACAGGATAAACTTTTATCCTGCTCTTATCCTCTTTTGTGTTATAAAATGAGGATGTCAGCACATGGGCTGAGATACGTGCCGACAGTTCCCTGACAAGAAGAGCCGTATAATCTCCTATCCCGCATAAGGCAGGCGGGTATGAGCCTGCTATAAAGAGGACTTTAAGTCTTTTTTCTTTCATTAAGCGCCCCTCTCCTCCCCGCAAAAAAATCCCTGAAAGCCGCAAGGACATAAGGAATCCTTTTTCTCTTTTTTACAAACGAAGGCAGCAGGGGCCATCTTATGCACCACAGTAAAACCAGTGTAAAATAACGCGGAAAGTACTTTTTTGAAATATAGAGCCTGTTCCTTGTATAATAATAAAGTTTAAGCGGGCTGTCATCTCCCAGCGAAGCGGAAACCTTATGATAAACAATGGAGCCCGGGCACATTAAGTATTTAAACCCTGCCTTATTCAGGCGAAAACAGTAATCTATCTCCTCATAAAAGAGAAAAAGCCCGCTGTCAAGGTACCCTGTTTTTTCAATTGCTTTCCTTGTAACGACAAAAGATGCGCCTGACACAAAATCAAATTTTTCAGGGACAGTAGCAGGTTTCACCTCTTCTATGCTTCTGTTTTCAAGATAATGAGAAGTATAACCCCTTTTTCTGTCATATATGCCTCCCGCAAACCAGATAATATGCTTATTGTCATAACGCATAATAACAGAGCCCGCGGCCCCGGCTGTGCTGTCTCCTTTCAGTGATTCAATCATCGGCTTAAGTGCATTGGCATCCGCGACAGTGTCATTATTAAGAATCCAGAAATAGCCGGCGCCTTTTTCCATGGCATATTTTATTCCCGCGTTGTTTCCTCCAGCGTAACCCAGGTTTGCTCCTGTTTCCAGAAATTCTATGTCAGGATGAGCTTCCCTGATTTTACCGCAGCTTTTATCTTCGGACCCGTTGTCGACGCATAATATCTTAAAATCAATACTGCCCGTTTTTTTCAGCGACTCAATACATTCTATTGTGTCAGGCGCGTTGTTCCAGTTGAGCACTATTGCGTATATTAAATTACTCACTTTTTAAATACCTT
This sequence comes from bacterium, assembly GCA_011049465.1. Lineage (GTDB taxonomy): Bacteria > Oederibacteriota > PGYV01 > PGYV01 > DSBP01 > DSBP01. The sequence continues at coordinate 1,861 of DSBP01000296.1, forward strand.
TTCCTTTATGAATTTAATGTCCTTAATATAGACATTTCTGCTCAACAGGAATGAAACCGCCGCGTATATCAAAAGCCCTGCGATTACCGCTATAATAAGAGGCAGCAATCCTGTTATGGCAAAATACCCGGCCATAAGCCTGTAGCCGGCACCTAAAACAACGCACGCGGAAAGCGGGAGCAGGATACACGCCAAAATCCTGATTTCGTATTTTTTCGCGGCGTCATAAAAATACTTAATATTAACCAGCGTGGTGAGCAGGCTCGCCATCCCGAAACCGATAATACCGAATATAGGCACAAATATGATACAGAAAAACCATAAAAGAACGGCCCAGAGTATTGAGAATCTCAGGTTGTATCCCGCATTTCCTGTCGCGTTGTTTAATGATATAAGAGGCCCGGTTACCGCCGATAAAATATTTACAGGAATGAAAAAATTAAACAGCACGAGTGCCGGCATCCACTTTTCCGTATATAGTATGACTGTTATCGGCTCGGCAAAACCCCATAAAACCGCTGACAATCCGAATACAAAAAAGACATTTATACGCAGCACAAGTTCAATAGCGCTTTTAAGCCTTTCTCTGTCTTCCTGAAGCCTCGAAAACATGGGGAACAGCACCCGCGATACTATGTTAGAAGCCAGGACAGGATAGTTTGATATTGCTGCTGCCCATGTAATAAACCCGACAGATGCCGCGCCAAGAACCGAACCCGCCCATACAGGAACTGTTGAGTCCTTTATCAGATTGACAAAATGTATGCCCTGTATGGATGCACCGAAAGGAAGGTGTTTCTTTATTATGCCCCAATCAATCCTGTATTCGGGTTTCCAGGGAGATATGAAAAATAAGAGAATGACACTGACCGCGTTTTTTGCAAGAAGCCCGAATATCAGCGCCCAGACACCTTTTCCCATAACAGCCAATATGACAGCGGTTGCCTGAAATGCCATCACTTCTGCTATCTCCAGCAGGGAAATCCGTCCAAACAGCAGTTTTCTCTGCAAAAGGATAACCGGTATGGTCCTGAAAGAGAGTATAAAATAGGATATTATGGATACCTGAAAGAGCACAAGGACCTCGGGGTTATTAATAAATCCCCTGAGCATAAATGTCGCCAGAAGCATCAGCAGTGACAGCGCTCCCATTACCGTCTGCTGAAAAGTAAAAACAACTGACAGTTCTTTTTTATCCACCTCTCCGGGCTTTCTTATAAGAGCCGCGCCCAGCCCGCCTTCGCCGATTAAGGCCAGAAAATTCAGCACAAAAAGCAGTATCGCGTATATTCCGAAATCCTCAGGAAAAAGTATCCTCGCCAGCATTAAATTTCCGAAGAAATTTACCCCATTGACCGCAAGCTGCCGCCCCATAAGAAAAACAGAGCCGTGAAAAACCTTTTTTCCGAGTTCAGCCATTATTTTTCCTTTTTATTGTTTCTTCCGATACATTTTGTCTGTTTGCGTTTACCGGCCTCTCGCTTAAAAAACCGGCCAGCCTTGCAACAATCGGCGCCCATAAAAAACCTTCTCTGCTGCGTCTTACCG
>DSBP01000081.1 GCA_011049465.1 bacterium
ATAAATATACTTTATCCCCAGCCTGGACAGCTCATTCATTAAAGCTTCCCCCTCAAGAACCGAGTAAATCATCCTCGCCGCGCTGTTTCTCTCAGATACATCCCTTCCCCTGCCGCTCTGCTGACTCACCTGATATCCCCAGCCCACAAGCGTCGGCATTCCCGTAAATATGGATATTCTCGATACGCCCGTGTACATCCTCTCTCCCGGCGCCTCAAGTATGGGCTCAATCCTGCTGATGTTTTGGTTTATCCATTCAATAGCGGCATAATCATGCCTGTCAAAATCCGTGGCAATACCGCGCCTCTGTTCCATGGTTCTCATGTATTCTGTCCCGTCAATTGTAACCTTATTGTTATTAAGACTGCATATATTCTTCTTTATCATTGCCCCGGCAAAGGGATAGACAGCCGCGACACACATAATAAAGATAACAAACCCCTGGAAAATTATCCTTGTAACCTTTGACGCCGCGAAAACAAAAACAGCAGGCACGGCTATCACAGCAGTTACAAAAAGAGGCTTGAAATAACCGCCGCCGAAATTGGCGTCAGCCGCGTAAGCGAGGACAAACACAGCAAGAGAGCCGATTGCCGATGCTGTTATATATATCCAGTCTCTCTTTCCCTCCTTAAACAGCTTTTTCAGCTCCTCAACAAACCTGAACGCGAGATAAGGCACGCTTATCGATAGCAGTACCCACACAACCATATAAAACTTAAATACAGTATTCATCCTGCCGTCCGCTATATGTATTATTTCCGTGCCCATAATAATGCAGGCCGCCAGAAACAGGGCCGCCAGAGAAAACACCTCTCCCCTGTCCTTTGCCCTGAAAGCCATCCACACGGACGCCGCGATAACGGCGAAAACAATCCCGAAAGAAGGCTGGGCAAAAACAGAGAGCAGGAGAGCCGAAAGAACAATCGAACAGAAAATTATGAATTTTGCCGCGAGCGGCGTGTCATCCATAATCCTGTCAAAGCCGCGGGATACGGCGCGCAGAATCTTTTCAACATCAAATTTTTTAAACGCCTTTGTAATTCCTGCTTTTTTATCATAAGGCTCAAACCCGTTTTTAACCGCGAGAAACATATAGGCAAATATGAAGGGAAAAAAGACTGAGAAGTATTTGAACATCACATATACCGGCGCCCGCTCGGCCGGAGTAATCATTCCGGGCTTTGCCTGGTAGGGCGAGTGGAAGTTCGCGTGAAAAAAGATGAACAAAACATATGACAGCCCTGCTGCCGCAGCCGCGAGCCCGAAAGGAAGCCCGAGCGGAAGCGCGGCAGCAGCAGCCTTTTCGGGAAACTTTGCTTTTTTTCCGGGCCTGTAATTTTCCGCATAAAGCCTGAATCCCGCAATAAACAGGACCGCTGTCATGAAAAGCAGGGCCGGAGGGTAGTTCCATGTGTTCATGGGCGCCATTGAGCCCGCAAGAAGTGCCAGCATAAAGAACACAACAACCTTATCAGAAACCCCGGAGCCAAAACTGTTGACAGGATTAAGAGTCCTGTTTGGCGCGGCTATTATGTTATAAAGCAGAGCCATTACAACAACCATAAAAGGTATGACTATATTGTGCGCGTGAAGGTCTCCATACAGATAACTGAAAAACGGCATCTCGGTTATTACGGGATTCGGGTAAATCCTCGTCGGGTCCCAGATAAACTGAAAAGAGGATATCCTCGTAAGCGCGCCCTGAAGGTTCGCGGAATTAAAGAGTTTTTCCAGTATAAACTCAAAGGTGTGAAAATTTCCGGCAAGCGCGAGCATAAACCCCGCGAACAGGCCGTACCTGGCCTTTCCTGTCATGTTTGAGGCAAGGCTGTACGCAGTAACAAAAGAGAGGGCAAAAAGCAGCGCGAGCGAGAGGTTGTATGCAATCTTCGGCATATACCCGAGAGTCTTGGCCATTGTCGCGAGCAGCAGCTGTCCCCAGTAATAGTAGTTAAGGGTAAAACCCGAGAGCCACGGGTCATGAGGCGGAAACTTGACGTCATTGAATATTCCCGATAGATACGCCATGCCCATCGGCTCGCCGCCACCGTTGTATCCGTGCCCGGCAACATCATGAATATTCGGAAAATAGAGCTTTATTATGATAAAAAACATGTAAGCGCCTAAAAATACCGTCTCTGTGCGAAGTATCTGTTTGTGGTTCTCCCTGAAATATCCGGAATACTTTTTTCTGTTTTTATAAATATAAAATCCCGCCAGGGCGCAGGCAGCAGCCAGCGTTATCAGAAGGTTCACCTGGTAAAATTTCCATGCCCCTGACGATACCAGCATCCAGTTTATCCACGCGAACATAAATATGCCCACTGCCTTTAAAAGCCCGTATCCCCTGTCCTTCATATTTGAGAACACTATAAAACCGAGAGGAAGCGCGGCAAAAGCAAGCAGCTGCACAAGAATGTACCAGATAAAAACCGAGGCAGGCTCAAGCAGCGCGGTAACACGGTCCTTTGCCTTTCCCATATTGGGGTTTGGCGCAAGGCTTTTTTCGGGAAGCGCAGCCGCTGCCCCCCCATGTGCTTTCCGGACCATATCCTGCCCCGCGGCAAGCAGCGTTCTCATCTCAGCAGCAGGAATATACTTTTCATTCTTAAATATAAAGACCCTCGGGTGGTCATACAGCTGCCACGATTCATCGGCGCCGTCGTCCTTTATTGTAATGCCCAGAAACGAAGGGTAAACAGATACCTCGTGAGCCTTCTTAAAACCCAGTTTTTCCGGTTCATTAAGCATGGTCCTGTAATAAAAATAATTTATCGGATAGCGTTCGGGAATTCTCAGATACGTTCCGTAAGCTCGCCTGTCCGCCATCATTACATAATCAGACTGTTCGAGTTTCATCGACAGCTCGTCTAATTTTCTCGGCGAGTCGGGCTCCTGAAGGTTCCACTTCAGATTAGTGTATACCCAGCTGCCCTTGCCGTCGGCATAGACAGGAAGGTCGTCTCCCCACATCTCATTCAGTATTACGGTCTTGCGCGGCGGTTCCTTTTCCGCGTTGATCTCCGGCACGTTCTGGTAAATCCATCTTGACGCCTGTATCCAGGGATGAGAGTTGGTGTAAACATTCATGAAAGCCGCGCCGTAAAACATGGCGCCGCCCACAACAAGCGCGCCTATTGCCATGCCTATCTTTTTATTCCTTATCACGTGATAAAGGTCATAAATAAATTTCGCGGCAAAGATTGCCAAAAAAGGCGTAAACGGAAGCATGTACCTGTTAAACTTCGCGAAAGAAAAACCCACAATAATAAAATAAGGGACAGACCAGGCCAGCAGTATGAGCATGCCCTTGTCTTCTATCTTTTTATTAAGAAAACCCTTTATCATGCTGAATATGTAGAAACCAAAACCGGCCACTGCCGCGATGCCGTATGTAATACCC
>DSBP01000337.1 GCA_011049465.1 bacterium
CACTTGACTATTGTACTCCGGCAGAAGTTTATTTTGCCGCAACAGGCAAAGCGAAGAAGCCGGCAAAGAATGTTGCCTGAGATGCGGCAGTCAGAGAAAAAGTCCGGGGTGCTGGACCCTTGCCTGAGTCAAGAAGTCGCAGCAGAAGGCATCCTGGAGAGAAATTTCAGGCGGTCAAGTTGCAAAAAACCGGTAAGGAAGGAGGTTGCTCTTGTCAGATTTGGATCCACCTTAAATTCTGGAAAAAACGGTCTTGACAAACGGGGCCACCGTAGCGGTCAAGGTAAAGACATACATTGAACATTGAGCATTTGAACATTGAGCCCAATTCAGCGGCGTCAGCGAGTACAGGTACAACGACGCGGGGGAGCGTGTGGTGAAGGTGGAGAGGCTTGAGCAGGATGAACAGAAGGAGACAAAATACGTGAATCAGTATTTGAGCGATACAAATGGCACGCTGAGCAAGCACATCTTCGCAGGCGCGGAGAGGATTGCAAGCGTGTTTGACGCAGGCGAGCAAACGTTTACATACTACTATCACACCGACCATTTAGGTTCGACAGGCTATATGACGGATGCGGATGGTGTACTCGTTGAACACATCGAGTACACGCCATGGGGCGAGACGTGGCATCAGCCGGAGTCAGGGGTTGAAGCGGGAATGCCAAGTTACAGGTTTACAAGTAAAGAGTTGGATTTGTCGGGTATGTATTACTTCGGCGCGCGCTACTACGACCCGCAAACGAGTATGTGGATGAGCCCTGATCCGATACTTGAAAAATACCTACCCGGCCAAGGCGGGGATGACGAGGGCTTGTTGGGTAGGGGTGGCGTGTTTAATTCCAAAAACCTGTCACTATTCGCGTACACGCATCAAAACCCGGTAAGATTTCTCGATCCTGACGGGAAGGAACTAAAGGAATATACTTTGGCAGGCAAAAAGACTTATTTAGATGACAAATTTAGCCCCAGAATTGAGAAATGGATAGAAGCGGCGAAAGAAAAGGGAGTGACAATTCAATTTCATGATGATTTTAGAGCGCCGGGAGTGCAGAAAGATGTAAAAACCAGCAAAATAAAAGCTAAACCAGGGAGTAGTTTGCATGAAGCGGGCATGGCGGTTGATATTTCAGAACGCCTCGCAGCAAGGGGGGTTGATATCACTGATATAATCCTGTTTGGGTCCAGGGCGAGAGGGAACGCCGGAAAGGACAGCGACATAGACCTGATTATCGTCTCCGAATCGTTCAGGAGAAAGGATATATTTGAAAGAGCAGCCATGATCGGGCCGGCAGAGGCAGAGGCCATAAAAAAATTCAGAATACCCTTTGATATAATAACAAAAACACCTGAAGAGTATGATTCAAAAAAATCCTTAATCGTAAGCTGCGCCATGGAAGAGGGCATATCTGTTAACGGATAAAGACCGAAAAGCGGGACTTGCTTCGCATTGAGCATTGAGCAGATCTTCCCTTGAGCAGTGAGCAAGTCTTCCCTGCAGATCGGCCCTTGAATGTTGAGCAGTATTTGCACTTTGCGGCAATCCGACAATAAAACATAAAAAATCTTGACAAATAGACTATTTATGTATATAATGTGGCATGCGGAACCACATATTTTACAGAAAGGGTAGATAAATGAACAATTTTAAAACAATAGGACGAGTCAGCGCAAAGCTTCTGGCCGAACTGTTGGAAAAACAAAAGGAAGTATTTGTAATTAAAGACGCGGAAGAGATACTGGAAAAGACAAATATGGAAGCCAGGGATTTGTTGAGAAGGATGGCAAACAGAGGATTAATAGCGCGTTTAAAGGCGGGCAAGTTTTTAATAATACCTCAGGGGGTTACGAAAACTATCGGCAACTGGTATGTGGCCGGAAGCGAGATAGTCAATACGGATGATTATTATATCGGGTTTTACAGCGCTATGCAGTACTGGGGAATGACCACCCAGCCGGTAATAAAGATATACATAGCCACCATCAGGAGGCAGATAGTACCCAAGGAAATGAAAAACAGGGTAGTCTTTGTGCTTATTAAAAAAAGCAGGTACTGGGGGGTGAATAACGAGTGGGTGACAAACCATAAAAAAGCAAAGATATCGGATATTGAAAGGACAATCATAGACGGGCTGGCACATCCCGGTTATTGCGGCGGCATTACTGAAGTCGCAAAGGGTATGTGGATAGTCAAGGACAAAATAGATTACGGGAAATTAAAGGATTACGCGGCCGGATACAACAAAAATGTTGTCTGTAAAAGGCTGGGTTATATTCTGGAAATACTTAAGGCCGGCGACGAGGGCCTGATTGAATATTTAAGGACATATGTTAAGGGCAGATACGATAAATTCGATCCTGCGAATAAAGGGAAAAGAACGGAAAAAAACAGGTGGAAACTGATTGATAATGTCGGCAGAAAACAAATTGAGGGCGTAATATGGAGCTGAAATGATAACAAACAATCAAATACAGGAACTCGCGGAAAATTTCGGGGTTGCGGATTCTGTTATTGAAAAGGATTATTTCATAGAACTGTTCATAATACAGTCATCCATGGCCGGCTTGTTTAAGGAAAAGGTTGTTTTTAGAGGGGGAACGGCGCTTAGAAAAGGGTATTTTGAGGATTACAGATTTTCCGAAGACATGGATTTCGTTGTTCGCGAAAAAAACAGGCTGGTAGAGTGCCTGGAAATACTGAAAAAGGCGGTTGATGGGATAAATGATGAATACCCGTGGAATTCGAAAATCCGGAGCGAAACCCGTAATGACAGGCTGCAGGCATTTGTGTCGTATGATGTTATTCCGGAGATTAAATCGAAAAAGGAACTTAAAATAGATATTACAGAAGAGACGGATGAGCGGGCGTGTCATTTGATTAAAATGAAGTTTATTCATAATGATTTTAAAGATACTGACATACGGATTAATACATATGAATTGGAAACAGTAGCCGGTAATAAGATGTCCAGGATAATCAGCATTGTCAAAGAAGCAAGGGACATATATGATTTGTGGAAGCTGATGGGGCCGGATTTAAATGGAGAAGCGGTAAGAAGAGAGTTTAAAAACAGGATGGGGTTTGAGCCTGAAGCGCAAACGGTCATTCAGCATATGAAAGACGATGTGTTTAAAACGACATGGAAGTCCAGGCTTGAAGCGCAGGTGCCGGGCCTGCCTGAGTATGAAAAGGTTATTGCCGAACTGGAACCACTGATAATGTCCAAGCTGGCATCATGAACCAATTCGGGTTCATGGCGCGGGAGTAAGTGAAGCGTGAAGGAATTGACAACGAATAGAATGGAAGAATAGCCAACTTTGTCTTGACAAAAACAGCAATGTAATATATATTATTAAAAATTTACGTTCTTCGAAAAGAAATTTCAGAAACTTTTAACGC
>DSBP01000168.1 GCA_011049465.1 bacterium
CTTTTGGGCTGCGCTGCGGCCGCGCCGGCGCGGGCAGAGGGGAGCCCTGCCCGGGCTGTGGTTTTGGCTGCGGCAGCGGCAGCAGGCGCGTTGTATTTTTATTTTTTTCTCGCGATAACCGGAGGCATATACCTTAACCATGCTGTCAACCTCTCGGCAGCCGGCAAACCGCCGGAGGCTGCCGCGTTTATGAAAAATTCAGGGTTTTATCCGCGCGCAAAAAAATATTATTACTCCGCGGAGATTAATATGAAAAACAGCATGCCCGGCGAAGCGCTTCGTGATATTCATAAGTTTACCGCGAAAAATCCCGGCTCAAAGCCCGGGGCGCTTTTATCCTCGATAATTCATTACGACGCAAATGACAGCGCGGCCGCTGTTGAGGTTCTTGACGGATTTCTCCGGTATTACCCGAAGGACCCGCAGGTTTTAAACAACAAGGCCAAGATAATATTTATGGAGGGGGACGCGGAAAGGGCAGCGGGGATATTCAGGTCAATTCTTGAAGATGACCCGACGAATAGTGTTGCGCGTTCAAATCTTGCCGCGGTATACTATTCAATGGGGCTTGAAGAGAGGGCCCGCGAGGCCGAGGAAGGAGGCGCGAGGTGGAAGCAAAAAAACTGAAGTTTGTCACAGTTGAGATAGAGAAGGGAGACATAACAGCCGCGGATACCGATATAATAGTAAACGCAGCAAACTCCACGCTTTATATGGGAGCGGGGGTTGCAGGCGCGATAAAGCTTAAAGGCGGGATTGAGATTGAGCGTGAAGCCGTATCAAAGGGGCCCATTAAGCCGGGCGCCGCTGTGGAGACCGGAGCTGGCAGGCTCAAGGCGCGCCATATAATTCATGCTGCGGTTATGGGAGAGGATTTAAAAACAGGCCGCGGGCTCGTAGCCGGCTCCACCCGGTCAGCCTTGCAGCTGGCAGAAGCGCTTAAAATGGAGTCAATTGCACTGCCGGCGCTTGGCACAGGCGTGGGGTGGTTTCCAATAGATAAGTGCGCTGAGGTGATGTTTGAGGAGATAAAGAAATTTGATGATTCCGGGCCCCTTCATATTAAGAGGGTTAAGCTGATTCTGTTCAGCCAAAAGGCGTTTAATGAATTTGAAGAGGAATATTTGAAAATATAGAAAACAAATACCGCTTTATGAAACAAGGTGCTGTTAAACGAAACCTGTTAAAAATGTAACCTTGAAAAACCAGTGACAATGTGCTATAGTTAATAATAACTTGGATTAGAAAAAGGGCCTAAAGAAGAGTACTCGTGAAGTGGGGACCTTGGAAAGAACCCCACTTTTTATTTTTAAGAGGCTGGCAATGAATAATGAAAGTATGAAAGAACGGCTCGTTGAGCTGATAGAGCCTTTGGTTAAGGACCGTTTTATGGAGCTTGTCAGCCTGGATTTTTCGGGAAACGGTTATGTGAGGATTGTGATTGACAGGATTAAAGGCCCGGTGAGCATTGATGACTGCGCGGAAATCAACAGGGCAGCGCTGAGGCTGCTTGAGGAGAAAGGGCTTGATTATTCGGTGGAGGTGTCTTCTCCGGGAATAAACAGGCCGCTTTATAAACCCGCTGATTTTGAGAGGTTTGCGGGCAAAAAAGTAAAAGTTGTATTGAGAGAGAAAATTGAAGGCGAAAACGTGATTTACGGAAAGCTTGAAGGACTGAGAGACGGAAAGATCGTAATAAACAGGGACGGCGCGGATATTCTTGTCGGGACAGAGGCGGTAAAGAAGGCAAGAATAGACGAGGACGTTTTCTAAAAAAGAGGCGCTTTATGTCACAGGAAATTATGCAGATGCTTCAGCAGTTTGAGAAGCTGAAGAACATAGATGAAAAAGAGCTCGTGGACGCTTTTGAACGCGGCATTAACTCCGCCGCGAAAAAAGTGTACGGGATAAAGTCCAATATACGCGTGGAACTTAAAGAGGGCGAGTTCAAGTTTTACTGGCCCAAGGCTGTTGTTGAGAGCGCGTCAAACGAATATACGGAAATATCGCTGAAGGCCGCGCAGGAGATAAAGCCCGACGCGCAGATAGGCGAAGAAGTGGAAGTGCTTTTCTACCCGAAGGAGTTCGGAAGAATAGCCGCGCAGACGACCAAGCAGGTCATAACACAAAAAATAAGGGAAGTTGAGAAAGAACAGCTCTTTGAGGAGTACCGGAAAAAGGAAGGGGATATCATAACGGGCACGGTTCATACTGTGGAAAACGGGAACGTGATTGTTGACCTCGGAGTGGTTGAGGGCATACTGAGAAGAAAAGAGATGGTAGACAAGGAAAGTTACGCGCCCGGGGACCGCATAAGGGCATATGTGTTAAAAGTGGTCAGGGCAAGGGACGGCGCAAAGCTGGAGCTTTCAAGGACGCATCCGAATTTTATCAAGTGCATATTCGCGATGGAAGTTACCGAAGTTGACCAGGGAATAGTGGAAATAGTATATGTGGCGCGCGAGCCCGGAATCAAGACAAAGGTTGTTGTTTCGTCAAAGGACCCGCACATTGACCCCGTAGGCGCGTGCATAGGAGTCAAGGGCAGCAGGATACAGACCATAATACGGGAGATTCACGGGGAAAAGGTTGATGTTGTGCTGTACAGCGACAACATTAAAAAATATCTTGAGAGCGCCATCGCGCCGATAGATATAAAAGACATATACATTGATGAGGCCGGGAAATACACCATAATCGCGGTTCCCGACGAGCAGTTCTCGCAGGTTATCGGCAAGCAGGGCGTTAATATGAGGCTTGTCGCGAAAATAACAAAGTGGAAAGTCTCTGTTTTAAGGCAGAGCGAGTTCAATCCGGAGAAGATTGAGGAGATGAAAAAAAGTTTTGAGGACCAGGTGGAATTTGACCTGTTTAAACTGCAGGACCGCATTCCCGTAAACATACTGAGGGCCCTGAAAAAAGAGGGAGTGAGAAACCTCAAGGATTTTTTAAGCAGGCCCGCGGGCGAGCTTGCGGCAATAACAGGCGAGGACGAGGACAAGATACAGGAGCACAAGCTGAAAGTAGAACAGATTATGGAAAAGGGTGAGTAAATGAGGATACATGAAGCGGCTAAAAAGCTGGGGCTGGACAGCAAGGATATAATTGCGCTTATGAAAGAAAAAGGGCTGGAAGCGAAAAACCACATGAGTAAAATAGACGAAGCTCTGCTGGCGGAACTTGAGGCAAAAGCGGCAAAAACCGCTGAAGAACCCGCGAAAGAACCTGCGGCAGCGCCGCCTGCAATAAAAGAGGCGCCTGTTGAGGCGCCGGAAAAAAAACCTGTGATTTCCGCGGAAAAAACAGAAGAAACGCAGCTTAAAGAGCCTGAAAAGAAAAAACCGGATGTCCCGGTTTTTGAAGAGGAAAAAAAAGAGGCGGCTGTTGAA
>DSBP01000167.1 GCA_011049465.1 bacterium
CTCCACAGCTTCCTTATCTATTCCCCTCAGCAGCAGCCCGACGTTGTCTCCGGCCTGCCCCTCGTCAAGCAGTTTCCTGAACATCTCCACTCCCGTCACAACAGTCTTCTGCGTATCCTTTAAACCCACTATCTCAACTTCCTCGTTTACCTTTACTTTTCCCCTCTCTATCCTTCCTGTTACCACAGTACCTCTTCCGGTTATTGAGAATACATCCTCTACTGCCAGAATAAACGGCTTGTCTATATCCCTCTTCGGGTCGGGTATGTAGCTGTCAAGCGCCTCCATAAGCTCCACTATCGGCTTTCCGCCTTCTCCGCCGGGGTCCTGTATCGCCTTCAGCGCCGAGCCCCTTATTACGGGCGTCTTGTCTCCGGGAAATTCATACTTTTTCAATAGGTCCCTTACCTCTTCTTCCACAAGGTCCACCATCTCAGGATCCTCCACTACGTCCACCTTGTTTAAGAATACCACTATATACGGCACTCCCACCTGCCTCGCCAGCAGGATGTGCTCCCTTGTCTGCGGCATCGGGCCGTCAACAGCCGATACTACAAGCACTGCTCCGTCCATCTGCGCCGCTCCTGTTATCATGTTCTTTACATAGTCCGCGTGCCCGGGGCAGTCCACGTGCGCGTAGTGCCTCTTCTCGGACTGGTACTCAACGTGCGACGTCGCGATCGTCAGAATCTTTGTGTCGTCCCTTCTTCCCTGCGCCGCGGACGCTTTTGCCACTTCATCATATGGTATGTATTTCGCCAGGCCCTTCGCCGCCATTACGCTTGTTATCGCCGCGGTCAGCGTTGTCTTCCCGTGGTCAACGTGCCCTATTGTCCCTACGTTTACGTGAAGCTTTGTCCTTTCAAATTTTTCCTTTGCCATCTTTTATTCCTCCTGATTTCTTTTTTAAAATTTATTTTTGCCGGGCTTATCTTCCGCCCGAATATTTTTCAACAATGGTCTCTTTTATGTTGTTCGGCACCGGCTCGTACTTGCTGAACTGCATCGTATAAGTGGCGCGGCCCTGCGACATTGACCTTAAATCAGTGGCGTAGCCGAACATATCAGCCAGAGGCACAAAACATTTAATAATCTGAACCTTTCCCCTCTTTTCCATCCTGTCTATCTTTCCCCTTCTCGAATTGAGGTTTCCGATAATATCTCCCATGAAATCCTCGGGAGTCACCACCTCAACCTCCATTATCGGCTCGAGTATGGCGGGCGCGGCCTGCTTGAAGGCCTCTTTAAACGCCATTGAACCGGCGATTTTAAAAGCCATCTCCGAAGAGTCAACGTCATGATAGCTTCCGTAGTGGAGCCTGATTTTAACATCGTTTACGGGATATCCGGCTATTATGCCGTTTGCGCACGCCTCCTGGATTCCCTTGTCAACAGCAGGTATATACTCCCTCGGTATCACGCCGCCGACGATGTCATTTACAAATTCATAACCTTTACCGCGTTCAAGCGGCTCAATATCAATAATAACATGCCCGTACTGCCCGCGTCCGCCTGTCTGCCTTATGTATTTGCCCTCAACCTTGGCAACAGGTTTTGTAATTGTCTCCCTGTAGGAGACTTCCGGTTTTCCGACATTTGCCTCAACTTTGAACTCCCTCTTCATCCTGTCGACAATAATCTCAAGGTGAAGCTCTCCCATTCCCGATATAATTGTCTGCCCGGTCTCCTCATCAGAACGCACTTTAAACGTGGGGTCCTCTTCAGCAAGCCGGTTGAGCGCAAGCCCCATCTTTTCCTGGTCCGCCTTTGTCTTTGGCTCGACGGCGACGAATATGACCGGTTCGGGGAATACCATTTTTTCAAGCACAATGGGGTGGTTTTCAACGCAGATTGTGTCCCCTGTGCCGGTATCTTTGAGTCCTATTCCCGCGACTATCTCGCCCGCATACGCTTCTTTTATCTCTTCCCTGTAGTTGGCGTGCATTCTCAAAAGCCTTCCGACACGTTCTGTCTTTTCTTTTGTGGCGTTGTATATATACGAACCGGACGAAAGCGTTCCGGAATATATCCTGAAATAGGTGAGCCTGCCGACAAACGGGTCCGACATTATCTTAAAAGCTATGGCCGCAAAAGGCTCGTTGTCGTCGGGTTTTCTCGCCACATCCGGCTCTGCTCCCTCAACATGATCCACGTTGGGGTTAAAACCCATAATGGGCGGAAGGTCTGTCGGCGCGGGCAGATAGCGGACAACCGCGTCAAGAAGCGGCTGCACACCCTTGTTTTTAAAGGCTGTCCCGCAGAGTACCGGGACTATTTTAAACTCAAGGGTCCCTTTTCTGACGGCCTGGTGTATTTCCATCTCTGATATTTCTTTTCCCTCAAGGTATTTCTCCATAAGAACTTCATCAAAATCAGCAACTGCTTCCAGCAGCCTGATTCTGTATTTTTTCGCCTCTTCAAGCAGTTCCGGCATTATATCCCTTGGCTCATATTTCGCTCCAAGGTCCTCTGTCAGCCACACAATAGCCTTCATTGCAATAAGGTCAACCACTCCCTCAAACTTGTCTTCCGCGCCTATCGGTATCTGCAAAGGCACCGGGTTCGCGCCGAGCTTTTCCTCTATTGATTTTACGACCATCTGAAAATCAGCGCCTATTCTGTCCATCTTGTTCAGGAATACGAGGCGGGGGACCTTATATTTATTCGCCTGCCTCCAGACTGTCTCTGACTGCGGTTCAACACCGCTTACCGAGTCAAATACGGCAACAGCTCCGTCAAGAACCCGCAATGAACGCTCGACCTCAATGGTAAAATCCACGTGCCCCGGCGTATCTATGATATTAATCCTGTGTTCGTTCCAGAAGCAGGTTGTAGCGGCTGATGTGATTGTTATTCCGCGCTCCTGTTCCTGCTCCATCCAGTCCATGGTGGCCGCTCCCTCGTGCACTTCTCCAAGCTTATGCGTCTTTCCCGTATAAAAAAGGATACGCTCCGTAAGGGTTGTTTTACCAGCATCTATATGGGCCATTATTCCTATGTTTCTTGTCTTTCCTAACGGGTACTCACGCGCCATCTTCAGTTAACTCCTTAAAGTTGTTTTGTTGATCAGGGATGCAGAACCTACCACCTGTAGTGCGCAAACGCCTTGTTGGCCTCGGCCATTTTATGTATATCCTCTTTCTTCTTGATTGCCCCGCCCTGGTTCGCGGAAGCGGCCAAAAGCTCCTGTGCCAGCCGCTCAAATGTCTTTTTTTCTTTCCTTGCCCTCGCGTTTATAATAATCCAGCGGGCTGCCAGCGAGAGCCTCCTGTCAGGGTTTACTTCAACGGGTATCTGGTAATTCGCGCCGCCTATCCTTCTTGACTTGAGCTCGAGAAGGGGCTTTACGTTTTCAACCGCTGTCTTCATGACCTGTATGGGGTCTTTTC
>DSBP01000133.1 GCA_011049465.1 bacterium
AAACAGGATGTCATTAAAAAGCTTGTCAAAAGGGGGCTTGAGGCCAAGGATGACCCGACCATACTCCTTGAGTCCATTGAGGATGTGGTGGCAGAGGGGCAGTCGGTTCAAAACGGCGAAGACGCCAAGCTTGAGATGCTCTTTGAGTCAGAGGAGAAACGGGAAGAGGAAAAGCAGGCGCAGACGGCTGAAACGGCGGCTTTTGACGAGAAGGTTGACTATAAAAATGTCAAATCAATTTTAAATGTAAAAAAAGGGGATGCGCTCGCGAAAAAAATATTCCCCACAAACGGCGTTAACGGGATGACGGTAACGGGCAAAGAAATCCCGGCTGAAAAAGGCAAGGATGTAAAATTCATAATCGGAAAGGGCGTTGAGCCGGCCGCGGACAACCCCGAGCTTTTTGTGGCGGCAAACGACGGACAGGTTATTTTCAGGAACAACAAGCTTGAAGTCCTTGCTATTTATGAAATACAGGGAGACCTCAATATGGCTGTCGGCAATGTTGATTTTGTAGGGACAGTTATTGTGCACGGGAGCGCGGGCGAATACAAGATTAAAGCCGGAGAAGATGTTGTTATAGATGACGTGGCTGACGGCACGGAAATCATAGCGGGAGGAAAAGTAACGGTAAAGGGCGGAATAGTAGGCAAGAAAGCAAGGATTCTGGCGCAGGATGACATTACCACAAAGTATATAAGAAACGCCTATGTTGAGACTGAGAAATCAATAATTGTAAATGAGGCGGCAATGCATTCAACGCTTATAGCCGGGCAAAAGATAGTCGTAATGGGCGCTAAAGGGCTCATAGTCGGAGGCACGATAGCCGCGGCGCATGAGGTTACGGCAAAGGAAATAGGGGCAAAGATGGCAACTCCCACCGAAATATCAATCGGCGAGACGCCCAAGATGAGGGAAGAGATGCAAAAGGCCACGGCTGAGCTTAAAAATATCGAGGAGCAGCTTGATAAGACCAAAAAGGGCATTATTTTTCTCAAGGACCTTTCGACCAAAATGGGGGGCAAGCTTCCTCCTGACAAGCGTGACCTTCTGGCCAAGCTGACGCGTACTCAGTTTAAGCTTATGACAGAACAGAAAAAGTGGGAAGAAATTAAAAATAAACTTGAGTCAAAAGCCAAGGAGATGCAGACCACCAAAAGAGGAAAGGTGAACTGCCTTGGAATGGTTTATACGGGCGTAAAAGTAATTGTTAATAAAGCCCAGCGCACAATATCAGATGAGCTGAAGTATTGTACTTTTGTCGAGAAAAACGGCGAGGTCCAGGTATTGCCTTATTCCGGATAATACGGAGCGGGGCCAAGCCGTTATTTGAGGAGATAAGCGCTTATGAATCTGCACGGTTTACAGGTTACTATAAGCGCGTCAAACGCCGCAAACATATACCAGTCAGTCCTTCAGCAGCAGGCGCATCAGGCTCAGCTGCAGCAGTCCCTCAATATGAGCGCCCAGGCTGATATCAAGCAGACACAGCCGCAGCAGGTTGAGGAGCGGGCTCCGTTTAAAACCATAGGCGATAATGAATCGCGTCAAAGGGAATGGAAAAAAAACAGAAGCGGCGGCCGGATGGACACAGAAGCCGCAAATAAAGAAGAAAACAATAACACTCCTGCTTTTTTAGGCCCGGCAGGGAGTGTAATTGACATAAAGGCGTGAACATGACAATAATCATTCTTGTGATACTGAATATAATACTGATAGCCGTAATTCTTCTGATGGTTCTGCGCGGCGGCAAAAAAAGCCCTTTATTCTCGGATCTTGAGGATATGGAGCTCATCGAATTTCAGCACAATTTAAGGGAGCTTATTGACGAGCTTAACAGGGTTTCTGAAACAGGGATTAAGAACATGGACATCAAGAAAACAGAGACTCAGGAGGTTCTAAAACAGGCTGAAATGAAGATTAAGGAGCTGAAATATCTTATTGAGAGGAACCGCATCTCGAGGCCGGCAGGGGCGGCGGAGAACACAAGGGGCAGCGTGATTAATCCGCCGGCCGGAGCGGAAGAAAACCTTTTCCCCCCCCTGGCCCGTAAAAATCCTCCCATAAGCAACCCTGTTATTTCGGACAGAAAACCCGCGCCCAAGTTCTCCATCAACGAAAAAGAGCCTGAGCCCGCCGGGGGCGCTGAAAGTAAAGCGGGTGAAAAATACGGGCACATAAACAACCTTCTCAAGGGAGGAATGGATATCGCGGAGATAGCAAAGGTAACAGGAATGTCAAGAGGGGAAATTGAACTCATAAGAAACATCAAAAAAGGCTAAAGAAAAAGCGGGTTTTTCCGATATAAATTATAGAAGGCATCTATTGTTGTCATATATTAAGCTGCGCAAGGAGAGATAAATGGCTGTTCACGGGATAAACAGCGGGCTTTTTGAATTTTTACTCGCGCCTGATAAAAAGACGCAGGAATTTTTGGCGTCTTTAAAACCGGGAGATACGCTGCGGGGGAAAGTGGCGGACATAATTCAGGGCCAGAACAAGGCTGTCATTAATTTCCGCGGAAACAATGTTACATCTCTTATGCCGCAGGGGATGGATATACAAAAGGGCGATATTATCAATGTTACTGTTACCAAAACAGGGGATTCCATCTTCATGAAACTCTCAAACAACATAACGGCTGAAGTGGGGCGCGGGGCGCCTGTTATTAGTGCGGGAACGGCTGCTGCCACTCCTCAGCAGATAGCGGGAATGCTCGCGGCCGCGCAGGCCCCTGTTAATGAGCAGAATATTTACATTGCGCAAAAGCTCATAGATTACAATTTGCCTGTGGACTCAAAGAACATAAACGACATTAATTCGGCTCTGGTTATGAATATGCGGTCAAAGGGAATAGAGCAGGCTGTTATTTCACTGAGCGGGCAGGATGCGGCAAAAGAGGCGCTTGCGTCATTTCTCGCGAGGTTAAACACGCAGATGGCAGCGCATGCGTCGGCCATGAAGGCCGGCGCGTCTCAGGCAGAGGCGCAGTCAATAAGGCAGGAAGCGGCCGTAAAGGCGCTGAATATGCTCAATGTAATCAATTCGATAGCTGCCCAGGCAGGAAGGGCGGGAATAACGGTTTCAGGGCAGTCTGTAACGCTTGAATTATTGAATGTTCAGCCGCAGCTTTTTAACGCTATTGGCGCTCAAATGCAGACGCTTGAAAACGCACGGGGCCGGGCCCAAAATGTTCCGGCGCCGGCAACGCAGGCAGGGGGTGCGGCACTGAATACCGGGCAAACAGCTGCAAATCAGGCACAGGTTTCCTTATCAACCGGAGTGCCCGCGCAGACAGCTGCCGGAATGCCCGCGCAGACAGTCGCCGGAGTGCCCGCGCAGACAGTCGCCGGAGCACCCGCGCAGACAGCTGCCGGAA
>DSBP01000134.1 GCA_011049465.1 bacterium
GGCAAAGGTTGTTTAGCAGCCGACAAAAGACATAGGTGTAAATATAAAATATCAAATATAAATTGCCTTTCTTGGGGCAAAGGTTGTCTTGCAATCGTACTGACTTTAAATACCGCAACTATATGTATACATGCGCGTTATAATGTATATAATATAGAAACACGGCGAAAATAAACTTAACGGAGGAAATATGAGAAAATCAGCGTTATTAATCACTGTTTTGGCCCTTTTTTTTACAATATCGGCGTTTGGCTCGGAAAACCTCCTTAAAAACCACGATTTCAGCTCTTTCAAGCAGGGGCGCCCGCCGGACTTCTGGGTTCCTTCAAATGTTGACGGGGTTTCGGTTATTCGCGAAGACGGAGCCTCTGTCCTTAAAATTTCCAATAAAATCCCGGAATACAAGCAGCTCAGCCAGGTAATAAACCTGAAACCCGGCATAAAACAACTTACAGTAAGAGCTCGGATCAAAATCAATAACATCGTGCCCGGGCCGCAGGAGTGGGAGATGGCCCGTGTTATGGTTTTGTTTTTTGACGAAAAAGGCGTCCAGACAGGCGGCTGGCCCGAGCTTGGCCGCTGGAAAGGCACTTCACCCTGGTCCGAAAAAGTCAATATAATCAACGTCCCTCCGGACGCAAAGACAGTAAAAATAATCCCCGAACTCTCCAACTGCACCGGTGAGATGTATGTTGATTTTATCAGTGCGGCGGGCGGCGGGGAAATAATCATCCCCCGCGGCGAATTTGATTTCATAATGAACGGCTCCATGGAATTCGGCTCAACAAGGCCGCTTTACTGGGGAGGTTGGATAAACGGCGAGGCTGAATTTGTTTCCCCGGGCTTTGAGTCCCCTTTGTGTTACAAAATAACAAACCACACTTCCTCCTACTCTATGATTACGCAGGAAGTACCGCTTGACGCGTCAAAAATAGCCGCAATAATCGTCTCCGGTAATTATAAGACAGAAAACGTAGTCCGGGGCGCCAACCAATGGGAAAAGGCGCGCATAAGCATTGAGTTCCATAACGCGGCAGGAAGGGTCGGCGGTTATCCTCCTGTTGTATTTGAAACCGACGGCACAACCGACGGATGGCAGTTTGGGCAGCGTGATTATCTTGTGCCAAAGGAGGCGACAAAAGTGGTGGTTCAGGCCGGCCTCTTAAACTGCAGCGGCGTTATGTACATGGACAATATTAAGCTTATTGCAAAGAACGCTTCAGGAGAGGACATTAAACCGGCTGATGACCCGGGCCAGAGCAGGGCCGGCTGGTATCCATTTGAGCCCGAAACCGACACTTATGATAAAACCGCTGTCATTGATTTCACTTCCCTTCTTGACGCGCCCGCCGGAAAGCACGGGTTCATCAGGGCAACTACCTCGGGCTCCCTTGAGTTCGAAAACAAAACGCCTGTGAGGTTCTGGGGGACAAACCTTGTGGCCGGAAATATTTTCAGGACTCACGAAGAAACCGACAGGATGGTAAAACGCCTCGCGAAAATGGGCATCAACCTCGTGCGGCTGCATCACATGGACGCGCAGTGGGCCGAGCCTTCCATATTCGACAAAACAAAGGACAACACAAGAAACTTTTCCGAAGAATCAATGGACAGGCTCGATTACCTCATTCACAAACTTAAGGAAGCGGGTATTTACGTCTTCCTTGACCTGCTTGTGCACCGCAAGCCAAAACAGGGCGACGGCGTTAAAGACGCGGACAGGATTCCGCAGGGGTTCAAGGAAGTGGTTTATATAGACGAAAAACTCCGGGAACTCACCAAGGAATTCATAAAAAATATTTACACCCGCGTCAATAAATACACGGGCGTTAAATACCTTGACGAGCCCGCGATTGTATTCTCGGAGATAGTGAATGAAAGTTCGGTTTTTTACTGGGACAGGAATAACGAGATACCCGCGGAATACACCCAAAGGCTCGATAAGATGTTCAATTTATTTCTTAAGGAAAAATACGGCACAACAGAGAAACTGGCCGAAGCATGGGCGGCTTTCGGCAATTCAAACCTGAAAAAAGACGAGACGATCGAAGCGGGAAACATCCGCAGGGAGCCCTTTAACATTGACTGGGAAAACTGGGAATCATTCGGCACCATGCAGTCAACGGGCCGCGGCGCCGATACAAAGAGGTTTTATTACGAGGTAGAACGCGGATTCTTTGATGACATGTATGATTTCATAAAAGGGCTCGGCGTAAAAGCGCTTGTTGCCGGAAGCAACCACTGGGAGCGCTGGGACGCCTCGCTTTTCGCCAACAGCGCTTACGACTTTATTGACCGCCACGCCTACTGGGACCATCCGAACGGCGGCTGGGCAATGCACGACCCCATATCATACTCAAACAATCCCATGCTCAAGTCCAAAAAGAACATAATAGCCGAGCTGGGCCACGCGCGGGTTTACGGCAAACCCTATACTGTGAGCGAGTGGAACGTACTAATGCCGAATGATTACAGGGCAGGCGCGCCTGTTATTGTCGCCGCGTATTCAAGGCTTAACAACTGGGACGCAATAATGAAATTTGATTTTGCCGAGTATGACTGGAAGGCGCCCCTGTCGCATTTCGCCGACTTCTCAAAGAACCCGGAGATAATGTCACAATGGCCTCTCGCACGGCTGATTTTTATGGACGGTTACGTGAAGGCTTCCGCGCACAGGGTTGTTGAATATGTGTCGGACAGGGATATGTTCGAGACGGACAACCTTTCATTTAAGCTCGCGGGCGGCGATTACAGCATGCCCCTTTTGCTTAAAACCTATAAGACATTTGACGAATCAAAGGCAGAAAAAAAGTTCAGCCCGTCGCTCAAAAGGGGCGCGGCGCTCTCAATGACAGGCGAGCTTTACTGGAACATTAATAAGGGCCTGTTTCAGATAACAGCAGAGAAAGTTCAGGGCGCCGCGGGGTTCCTCAAAGAAGCCGGCAGCCTCAAGATGCCCTCGTTTACCGTAACGTCGGAGACAGAATACGCCTCGTGCTTCCTCTACTCCCTTGACAACAAGCCGATACGCGAGTCCGATAAACTGATACTCAGCCTCGCCGCAAGGTCAGAGAACAGCGGCGCGAAATACAGCCCGTCGCGCACGTCCGTAATCTACGGCGGGTCCGCGCCGATTATAATTGAGCCCGTCATAGGCGAGTTTGTAATAACACCGGGCAGGTTCTCCTCTGTAAAAGTTTACAGCCTTGACGCGAACAACTATATCAGCGGGGAATATAAAAATTACAGCGTAAAATCCGGCGCCATAGCGTTCAAGTCGGACGGGAATTCAAGGAGCATGAATTATTACATGGAGATAAAACGTTAACCCGGCCCACCTCATGTGGGGCAATTTACAATTTGGAA
>DSBP01000147.1 GCA_011049465.1 bacterium
ACCTTTACTTTGTCAATAAAATATAGTATAAATTATATAAAACCGTTATTTTTTGGTAATTTCTGAAGGAGGCTGAGTTGCTTAACAAAAACAGGTTTTCAATGTCTTTCTGGATATTCTTTTTTCTCATTCTGGTATTTTTCTTTAATCTCTACACCGCGACAAAACAGGCAGAGCCAAAGCGCCTTTCTTATTCCGAGTTCATCGCAAGCGTGAAAGCCGGAGAGGTGAGCGAAGTTATAATTGTCCAGGGCGATTCTGCGCTCAATGAGATAGAAGGGCTGATGAGCGACAGGACAAAGTTCTTGTCGACCGCTCCGGCCGGTGATGACAGGTTTTTTGAAATCCTGCACGATAATAAAATAAAAATTACAGCAAGGACACCTGCCATGACCTTTGGCAAGATGATAGGCACATTTTTGATTTACTGGGGGCCGATACTTCTGCTCATAGTATTCTGGATATTCATGATAAACAGGTCGCAGGGCGGCGCCGGCGGCGCCATGACTTTCGGAAAATCAAAGGCAAAGCTTGCGCCTGTCGGAGGCAAGGTCACATTCAAGGATGTGGCGGGTGTTGACGAGGCAAAGGAAGAGCTGGAGGAGATAATCGCTTTTCTGAAGGACCCCAAAAAGTTTCAGAAGCTTGGCGGAAAAATACCCAAGGGAGTGCTTTTGCTGGGGCCCCCGGGAACAGGAAAGACGCTTCTCGCGCGCGCTGTCGCGGGCGAAGCGGGCGCGCCTTTTTTCTCGATATCCGGTTCTGATTTTGTTGAGATGTTTGTGGGCGTGGGAGCTGCGCGTGTGAGGGATTTGTTTGAACAGGGAAAGAAGAGCGCGCCGTGCATAATTTTTATTGACGAGATAGACGCGGTCGGCCGTTACAGGGGAGCGGGGCTGGGCGGCGGGCACGATGAGCGCGAGCAGACATTAAACGCACTGCTTGTTGAAATGGACGGTTTCGAGACAAATGCAGGGGTAATAATCATAGCGGCCACAAACAGGCCCGATGTACTTGACCCGGCTCTTTTAAGGCCCGGCAGGTTTGACAGGCAGGTTGTGGTTGACAGGCCGGATATTAAAGGCAGGGAAGGCATACTGAAGGTTCATTCAAAAATAATCAAGCTTGATGAGAACATAGACATGCAGGTTCTGGCACGGCGCACGCCCGGTTTTTCCGGCGCGGACCTCGCGAACCTGATAAATGAAGCGGCCCTTCTTGCCGCGAGAAGGGACAAAACAGCGGTCTCCATGGATGAACTGGAAGAATCAATTGACAGGGTTATTGCCGGGCCCCAGAGGAAAAGCCGTGTCATGTCCGATGACGAGAAGAAACGCGTGGCTGTGCACGAGGCAGGCCATGCCATTGTGGCGAAGTACCTGCCGGGGACGGACCCTGTCCATAAAATATCCATAATACCGAGGGGTTACGGCGCGCTTGGCTACACGCTGCAGCTTCCCGTTGAGGACAGGTTTCTCGTAACCAAAAAGGCGATGATTAATGACATAACAATACTGCTTGGCGGCAGGTCCGCCGAGGAGCTGATACTGGGCGAGATATCAACAGGTGCGAGCAATGATATACAGAGGGCAACCGCCATAGCGCATAAAATGGTATGCGCCTACGGAATGAGCGAAGAGCTGGGCACGCTTACGTACGGAAGGACAAGCAACGAGGTATTCCTTGGGAAGGACCTGATGAAAGAAAAGGATTATTCCGAGGAGACGGCAAAGAAAATAGACCTGGAAGTAAGGCGTATTGTTGAGGCCGCGCATATAAACGCTCAGAAGATACTTGAAAAAAACGAGAAGTTTCTCAATACAGTGACAGCTACGCTTCTTGAAAAAGAGGTTATTGAAGGCGAGGATTTTGAAAAGCTTTTTAACAGCCACAACGGAAAACCGAAAAAGCAAAAGGCGGCGGATGATGAACAGGGAAAAGATAAAAAAAGCAGTAAGTGACCTCCTTGAGGCTATTGGCGAGGACACGTCAAGGGAAGGGCTTAAAGAGACGCCTGGCCGCGTAGCTGCCATGTATGAGGAGATTTTTTCGGGAATAAATGCAAATCCCGAGGATCAGATAAAGGTCTTTAAGTCTGAAGATCATGACGAGATGGTAATACTGAAAGATATCCCGTTTTACTCGGTGTGCGAGCACCATCTGCTGCCTTTTCTGGGAAAGGCGCACATAGCGTATCTGCCCTCAAAAAACAAGCTTTTGGGATTAAGCAAGCTGGCAAGGATGGTTGAGATATTCGCCAAGAGGCCGCAGCTTCAGGAGCGGTTGACATCGCAGATTGCGGATACCATAAACAAGGCTGTTAACCCGCTCGGCGTGCTTGTGATAATTGAGGCGGAGCACCTGTGCACCACCATGCGCGGCGTTAAAAAGCCGGGCTCAAAGATGGTGACATCCGCCCTGAGGGGCGCGTTCAAGAAAAACGAGTCAACGCGCAAAGAGGCGCTTGACCTTATAGGCCGCAAGCCTTAAAGGCCCGTATGATTATACGGGGAAAGGCATTTGATTTTGACGCCCCGGCTGTGATGGGAATATTAAACGTTACGCCTGACTCGTTCTTTGACGGAGGCGTTTATAAGTCGGCTGAAGAGGCTGCTGAAGCCGGATTGAAAATGGCCGGGGACGGAGCCGCCATAATAGACATAGGCGGAGAGTCGAGCCGTCCCGGAGCAAAGCCCGCGGGCCAGGAAGAGGAAATTTTCCGGGTAATACCGGTGATTGAGGCCTTCAGAAAAAAAGACAGAGAAACACCGCTCTCAATAGACACATACAGGGCAGGCACGGCCGAAGCGGCTCTGAAAGCCGGAGCGGATATGATAAATGACATCTCCGCCGGAAGGTTTGAGCCGCAGATTATGGAGGCTGCCGCTTTAACAGGAGCGCCTTATGTGATAATGCACATGCTGGGCGAGCCTGCGACAATGCAAAAAAGCCCCGCTTATTCCGCAAAGGGTATTGTGGCGGATATAAAGGATTTTTTCCGGGAAAGAAGAGCCGCGGCAATAAGCGCGGGAATTAAAAAGGAACAGCTGATTTTAGACCCGGGGTTCGGGTTTGGAAAGAGTGTTAAGGATAATTTTGAGCTCTTAAACAGGCTGGAGGAGTTTCTGGAGTTTGAAGCGCCCATTCTGGCGGGAATGTCCAGAAAATCAATGATAGGAAGCGCCGCAGGCGCGGATAGCCCCGCGGACAGGCTCTTCGGGTCGCTGGCTGCCGCGGCAATAGCGGTAATGAACGGCGCCTCGATTATCAGGGCTCATGACGTGAAAGAGACGGTTCAGGCTGTTAAAACAGCCGCGGCCGCAAGGCATTATAAAAAGGCTGAGAGGTAAAAA
>DSBP01000145.1 GCA_011049465.1 bacterium
ACCGCGTCTATCCTGTAGAAATACCCCGCATGCGTCCCTATGTATATCTTCCCTTCCTGTATTATGGGCATTGCCCTCATATTCCCTATTACATCCACAGGAAAATTCGCGCACTCATCCCCTGTCTCCGCGTCCCAGCAGTATATTTTACCGTCTCCCCTCCCTGCCACATATACCCTGCCGTTCCATATCGCCGGTGTCTGCCCTCCTCCTACAGTTGCTATTTCCCGACGCCATTCTTCTTCCCCGGTAATCCCGTTTTTTACATAAATATAGCTTTTAACATTTGTCGTATTTCCCTCCTTCCATTGACTACAAAAATATATTTTATTTCCCCAATATACAAGACCATTCATTAAATATGTTCTGTCTGTTCCTGCTGTCTCTGTCACATCAACAGGAAAACCGGTAAGTAACTGCGGCTCTTCCCCGCTTATATCCCACCCCCATAGTTTTTGCAGTGTCAGCGCATACAGTTTGTCGTTCCCTATTACTACCCCGCCACCTCCTGATATTATCCCGCTGTCAAGCGGCCCCAGCGGATATCCTGTCTTTGTCACTCCTGTGGCTATATCCCATGCCCATACGTAACCCGGCTCATACCATTTTTCAGGTTCTGTGTTTGAATTATTCCCCTCGCCAAAATATACATATCCATTATATATTAACGGGTAGTTGCCTGACGCAGGCACAACATTTCCCCCCTCTCCCCTCCACTCATACTTTTCCCATCTTTTCACATACGGCGGATATATGCTTGTTTCTGTGTCCGACCGTATGCCACTATCCCACGTACCGCTTGTGCTGCTTGTTCCCCTGCCGTCTATCCAGATATTACCTGCATTCAACAATTCAGCGTTTAAACATATAAACAACACCGCCATACACAGCAGAACTTTTGCAGTTATCTTCAAATTTTTTCCCTTCCTTAAAACATTTATAATTTTTTTACCTGTATATCGTGGACTCTATAATTATCTCAACGCGCCTGTTTTGCGCCCGGCCGTCGGGCGTATTATTCGACGCTATGGGATGCTCCTCGCCGTAACCGGCAGTGTTTATGCGCGAGCCGTCCATGGAAAGCAGGTTAACCATGAAAAATTTAACAGCGTCAGCGCGCGCCTTTGAAAGTTCCTTGTTTGTCCTGTAAATGCCTCCCGAAGGCCGGAGGTTGTCCGTGTGGCCCGCTACGGTAATGGTTGAATTGGGGTTCTCCTCGATTACTTTTTTCATTTCTTTTAAAATTCCGTAAGCGGATATCTTTACATCGGCTTTTCCAAGGTCAAACAGCGCGTCAGAGGCAAAGGATAATTTTATTTCTTTCAGCAGGACAACCTGCGCCTTTGCCGGTGTCTGGCCCCTGTTGCCGAGGGTGTCTGTTGCTGACAGGCTGTAATAGTATATCTCTCCTGTGGTCACGTATTCGCCGCTGTTTCCTTTGCCGTCCCATATAAACGATGGCGGCGGCGGCCCGTTTCCGTCTGTTGTAAAAAATGGCTTTTTATCCTTGTCCCAGACAGTAAGCTGCCATTTTGACACGCTGTTTCTGTCATCAGCGAAGAGGGATATGGTTGAAGGAATCAAAAGGGCGTCGTTTTGGCCGGGCCTTAAAAGCTGCGGCTGCGCGTCTATGCGCATTACAGGCGGAGTGTTGTCTATCTCAACGCTTACAGGCGCGGAAACAGATGTTCCGTTTTCGTAGTTCGCGACAAGAGACGCCCAATAAACACCGTCAGCAAGGACGCCGGTTTCTCCGCGGCCGTCCCACAAAACATTTTGTGATGATAAATCCTTAATTTCTATTGACCTTACCCTGACGCCGAGCGGGTCATTGATATTGATTACAACGGATTTCAGGCGGTCTTTGGATTTAAATACAGGAGTAAACGCCGCGTCATCCATGTATTTGTCGTTGTTGGGTGAAAAAACAGGCGGGTTTACCTCAAGGGATACGGGCGGGGTTCCCCAGCTGTAATTCAGGGAGAAGCGGTGTGTCATTCCCAGTTCTTCATACCGTATGAAAGCATAATCAAAGCCGATACCTTTCCACTTAACCCCGGCTCCGAATGAGGGCTGGTCAAAAGCGCCCAGCTTATAACCAAAACGCAGCGCTACCATGTCATAAATCAAATACTCGGCGCCTAATGAATAAAGGTTGTCATAGTCAAGCTGCAGTATTATCTGCGCTGAAATCAAAAGAGTGCCGCCGAACATTGAAAATGAATCGGATATGCCTGTTTTAAGGACTCTGGGCGGTTCAAAAGCCGTGTTCTCAAGCTTGAGGTCAGAACCGAAATTTGAAAGCACAAGCCCCAGTTTTACGGAATGGCCGTGCATGAAACTTTTGTACATAAGCCCTATGTCGGTTGTAATCCCCACCCCGCTTGAAGTGTCAATGTTTTCCGAGGCCAGTTTCAGCGAGGCGCCCGCGGCAAGGTATTCCTTAATATCAATGCCGTAGGCCAGCACAACAGAGTAGTTAAAAGGCGCGAATTTGTAATGCATGTACGGGGAGAAATCATAAGAAGAGTGACTCTCGGGATTATTAATGAAGCTGTCAGGGAGCGCTGATGTCTTGTCCATTTCGTCAACCTGAAACCAGGCAAAGGCAAACCCGAGCCTGCCAAGGCCAGTGTAAGGGACCGGAGTTACAAGGGCCAGGTATTCGTAGTTAATGCTCTGAAACCAGCTTATATGCGAGAACTGAACCTCAAAACCGGTTACGGAAACCAGGCCCGCGGGGTTATAGTACAACCCGTATGTGCCGTCTGAGACAGCGGTAAAGGCCTCGCCCATTCCGGCAGCGCGGGCAAAGGGCGGTATTTTGAGGAAATTTGAGCTCGTTGTGCCGACAAGCTCTACTCCGGCAAATCCATGCGGGGCAGTAAAAATCATTATCACCAACACAAACATTGACAGTCGTTTCACGACGCCCTCCTTTAACTGTTCGTTTTTTTTCCTTCACTATGAGACACGGTTCAAAGTTCAAGGTTCAAAATTACTTTCAGCCTCTTCCCCGCCCTTGCAGCCGCGAACCAAATATCCTGAGCCTGCCGAAGGGCAGTTCGCGCGCTTTACTGCCGCGGACTTCCTTCGATTTCACTCAGGATTCAAAGTCCGCGCCTACATTAAACCAACCAATTTCCCGTTTTTCACTATAAAATATCCAATATCAAATATAAACTTGTTTTTCTCCCTATCTCACCACACTACACTTTGACCGTGCGTTAGCTCGCTCTTCGCCTGACACTGCCTCCAGCACATACAAATACACCCCGCTTGAAACCGGCTTGTTTCTCTTGTTTGTTCCGTCCCATATTATCCTGTTATACCCCGTCACGC
>DSBP01000339.1 GCA_011049465.1 bacterium
GTGGGCGGCACAGGCGTGGACGTCCGCGTGAACGTAGGTGTCCCCGTGCGGGTTTGCGTAAAGGTTAGAGTAGGCGGCACAGGCGTGGGCGTCCGCGTAAACGTAAGGGTCTCTGTGCGGGTTCGTGTAAACGTCGGCGTCCCTGTCCTCGTCCCTGTAAACGTTAGAGTGGGCGGCACAGGCGTGGACGTCCGTGTAAACGTAGGCGTTCCCGTGCGGGTTCGTGTAAACGTGGGTGTTCCTGTCCTCGTCCTTGTGAATGTCGCAGTCGGCGGCAGAGGCGTCGCTGTCCTCGTAAACGTAGGCGTCCTCGTCCTTGTAAATGTCGAAGTTCTTGTGCGCGTCGGCGTCATTGTAAAAGTCCCTGCCACAGGGCAGCCGTCAGCGCCGGTGCATGGGTTTATGCCCGTGTTTGCGTCCCTTGTTGAAGCGTTTGTATACTCACACACAAGATCTGTACCCTGATAGAGGGTAAAATAAGGCGTGTTGGTCCAGGCCGACCACGAGGAAAGAGTCCTTGTATAGTCATTGCACGGAGTATCGCCTGAACCGCCGTCAAGCGGTTGCCAGTCGGTTCGCCTTACCACCCCGTCATAATACAAATACCCGCCGTTTGCCGGCAAATCCGGCCCTGTCCACGACAGGCTCACATATTTATTGGCTGTCCTGTCGCCTGACCCGCAGACAGACCCCAGTGCCGTAGTACTATGGCTCATAGTTGTGGTTCCTACATCATTGTTCGACGAGTTTCTCACCCTTCCGTCGTACTGCTCAGCCGTAACCGCAACGCTGTTGTTTATCCATATCCTGACCGTTATTCCCGTCAATGGCACTGCTGTTGTTTCCCAGTTTGTTATCCTGATTTTAAGCCGCATGGATTCTCCGCAGGAATTGGCGTCAGACTGAATCTCAAGGTTCAGCTTCTGCGTCGGCGGAGGTATGGGTGTTATGGTAAATGTCGGCGTCACAGTCGGCGTCCGCGTCCTTGTGTGCGACAGGTTTGGAGTGTGCGTCAGCGTGGGCGCAGGCGGGTTGAGCACATATTTAACGCCCGCTATGGCACCCACAAGGCAGGCATTGTAATCAATCCCCACCTCATTTGCCACATAGTCATCTATCTTGTCATTGTAGTTGCTGCACGATGACCTGGGCCCTCCAACGAGGGCTCCGTAAAGTACATGCTTAAACGGCACGCTTCCCGGATTGTTGTTTTCCTGCTGCCATAACTGGTCCGCGTTTTCAGCCGCAGTATATCCAAAGGCTGCCCTGTGATGCGGGTGCCTGACAGAACCCGCAGACGGGTAATCGGGGTTTGTGTAACCCACAACAAACGACCTCCCCTGCGGCGCGCCGGGCGATCCGGCGATGTCTCCGTGCGTGCCAAGAATAAAGTCAACATTCTTTTTCGCGAAATCATAGGCTGTTGTATCATCGGATATTTTATGATAAAGCATGGCGCCAAAAGCCATGTTGGCGGCGTATCTCAATGACCCCCACGATGTCACAAACGCGTACTGGCCTATACCGCACGTCACCAGATTTGCCTTATAATAATTAACCTCATCCCTTATCCAGTTCCTATGCGTTGTGTTTCCTGTCAACAGCCACAGGTTATAATGCGCGAGGAGCTCTGTGTGGTCATAGCAAAGGGGCCAGCTTCCGGCTCCGTGGCCGGAGGCAATATATGTCTGCGCCTTGGTAAGATATGTGTTTTCAGGAGCGCCGCGCGCGACAGATGCCCTGTAAATTGCCGCAGCACCCCACGCCATGTCGTCCTGCCAGTTTGCCGCGCCATAACAGCAGTCAGCGCCGCCGACTGTTCCCGGGCTTGTATCGCCAATCGCGAAATACTGCTTTGCCTTGTTGAAGCACTGCGTCGCGTACGTGGCATTATACGGCTGATACGCGATTGCCATGAGAGCGAGAGCCGCGGCCGCGTCCCCTGCCACGTTTGAGCCTCCTGATGTCCTGTAGTAAACATTCCTCGGCCCGTCCTTTTCCCCGCCTTCGTTGACATTATATGTAATCGACTGGTCCCGCGGCTCGCTCATGTGGTTATGGTCCGCTGAATGGCCCTTTTGGTAATAGAATCTTGTGCCGTCACAGGCGGCAATAAGCCAGTCAGTCATAATTTTTACTTCAACAAGTATATCCGGAATACCGTTTGGCGGCGGGGCCGAATAAGCCTGTGAATACCTGTCCTCGTATACTGACGGGTAGGCAAGATATCCCTCAAGAAGCGCTCCTGCTGAAAATGGCGCTGTCTGTCCGAATAAGATATGGTCCCCGCAGTCGTGCCAGCCGCCTGCTATGTTACCCTGCGTCCCGGAAAAACCCGTATCCTTTACGTGGCACGCGCCGTGTATCCACGACTGAGTGTTGCCGCACCTCTGCGCGCCGTAAAAATATGTTGTAAGATGCAACGCATCCGAATAATTGTGAGCGGCTTTTATGTCAGCGTGGAAAAATATAACCGTAAAAATTGACAGTATAATAACGTGCCAAAGGCCTTTTCCTGCCTTAACGCCAATCATAATAACTCCTCTTAAAACGATTCAGCCTAAAAACCGCTGTATTTATAAGACAATAAATTATACCAAAAGTTTCTCAATAAATATATACCGCGTCCCGCATTATGGAACCAATCAGTTTTGATCCCTGTTTTTTACACGTGTTTTTGAGCCTGTTTGTCGCTATGTGTGGGAAGACAATTTCTGATTCCTATTCCCTAATTCTTATTTTTATTAATAACGCAAAGCACGGCTTAACTTTAAGCTTTACGTCAAGTTTTCAGTTTATTCTATTCTTCAC
Source organism: bacterium (assembly GCA_011049465.1). Classification (GTDB taxonomy): domain Bacteria; phylum Oederibacteriota; class PGYV01; order PGYV01; family DSBP01; genus DSBP01. Next base: position 2,812 of record DSBP01000339.1, read on the forward strand.
TATGAAATATCTCTGCCGTGAACTTTATAGTTCGCGCCTTGTCAAATACCGCAAACTGAAGTTTGCGCCTACAAATCTGGTCATAACAAAACAAGACGCTTTGACGGAGATGAACTCCGTTTCTACGAATAATCTCGTTGTTTTTTGTTGGCTGCTAAACAACCATTGCCCCAAAACAACCATCGCAGGACGGGCGGGCAGCGGAAAATTTCGTCGAGAACTCAGGGCGCGTCTGTGTTGCTCGCTATTCAACGCCATCCCAAACATCAAAGCACATCAGCATTCAAACCGCCCTAAAACCCGCGCGAGCCTAATCGCGCATATTCACGAGTCAATAGATGGCCGGGCTCACCGCCGATGTAAATCGGCGAAATTTCTCCGCTGCCTGCCCCGGCCAACCTCGAGTAGGGCAATTTTATATTTTATATTTGATATTTTCATATTTACACCTATGTCTTTTGTCGGCTGCTAAACAACCTTTGCCACAACAC
>DSBP01000329.1 GCA_011049465.1 bacterium
AATCCGGCGGCACAGGCGTCCAGGTCACGGTTATTGAAGGCGTATGTGTGCCCGTGCCTGTTTGCGTAAAGACCGGCGCCATTGTTTGTGTATTTGTGGGCGTCCCGGTGAAACTTGGCGTCACCGTCCCTGTAAACGTCGGGGTAGCGGTTCTTGTATTTGTGGGTGTCGTCGTGAAACTTGGAACCTGAAACGTGAAACTTGGCGTAGCAGTACTTGTCCTTGTGAACGTAGGCGTACCTGTTCCCGTCCGTGTGAATGTCGCTGTCGGCGGCACAGGCGTCATCGTCCTCGTAAACGTCGGGGTCCCTGTCCTCGTCCTTGTAAAAGTCGCGGCCACTGTTCCCGTTGATGTAAAACTTGGAACCGCAGTATTTGTCCGCGTAGGCGTGGGAACTGTGCAGTTTCCGTCAAAGGCTGTCGCTGACACAAACGATACCCTGTCAAGATTCGGCCCGCCCTCCGGCATCAGCGAAACCATCCTTATTTCATTATACCCGGCCGCAAGATTCACCCATGCCGATACCTCCTGCCATACTGCCCATCCGCCTGTTCCCGGAAAATCAAGGCTCGATACCTGGACTGCGCCATTTACCCGTATCTCCATATTCCTGTTATTCACGCTTCCGTTGGCGTACCTGAATGTCAATTGGAGCGCCTGCGCCTGCGTTGCAGTGATTGAAAACATTACCGCAGAACCGGTCTCATTATACGGATTGGCGTAGCCTGTCCCCGTGAACCCCTGATGCTCATTTTCAACAATGCCGTCCAAATAACAGGCATCTTCAAGCTGTATCTCCCGGTAATCAGGCGGCAGCGGCGTGGGCGTGGCTGTCCGCGTTGATGTCCTTGTGGGAGTTCCTGTCCTTGTGGCCGAATAGACGGGCGACGGAGTCGGCGTCTCGCCGGGATACCATATGGCAAGGCTTGGCTGCGCTGACGGCCCGTCAGCAACATAAAAACCGGCGTGAGGCGGCTGGTTATACGCCACATTCTGCCACGCGACGCTCAGCCGGTAAATATAATCATGCATAAAAGTATAAAACCTGTAATTAGTCGGTATGGTTGTGGTGAAAATTATAAGTTCCTCATTGTTCCAATGCCTGTATATGATTTCTTCCCTCCAGTCGCCGAGAATATCAGCCGAGAGGCCCGGGTTTGCTTTTGTGCCGTTGTTCTCCTGCGCGTTAAAATTATAGGCCGTAAGCAGCCTTGTAGTCCCGTTTCCTGTCCACTTATCCAGTTTTGTACCGTCAAGCAGTTCATCAAGCAGGTCCCCGTCCCAGAAAATCCGAAAGTTGATGGACGGCTTGGACGTTGATATTCGTGTCCCGTTCACATTATAAACGCCGTCAGTGTTGGACGCCCACATTTCATAACCGCGGTAATTGCCGTCTATATTCGCCGCAAGCCCTCTGCCCACATCGTTGGATGATGGATACCCCCACAGCTGCTGGCCCGTGCGCGCGTCACGGTACTCGGCTCCGTATATTCCAAACTGCGCCGGCGACTCATGCGGCTGAAAATACTCAAGCCCGGGCCTGTCAGGATCCATGTCTGTCAGGTGCCCCGCGTCACCGTGGCCCAGCCCTGTCGTATAGAGCCCCGTACCATTATCATCTATGGCGCAGGAACCATATATAATCTCGTCTTTGCCGTCGCCGTCAACATCACCTACTGCCAGGCTGTGGTTCCCCTGCCCCGCGTAACCGCCGTTGCCTGATGTATTGGAATCAAATACCCAGCGCTGAGTAAGCTGGCCGTTTCTGAAATCCCATGCAGCCAGGACCGTTCTGGTATAATAACCGCGGCACATCACAAGGCTGGGCCTTTGTCCGTCGAGGTAAGCAATTGCAGCCAGAAACCTGTCCACCCTGTTTCCGTAACTGTCTCCCCACGAAGATACTGTTCCCCGGGGCGGCACATAATTTACGGTCTGTATCTCCTCTCCTGTCCTTCCGTTAAAAACCGTAAGGTATTCAGGGCCTGTTAAGATATATCCCGATGTGTTGCGGTAATCCGCGGTGTGGTCAGCAGTGGCTGCCGGGCCCGTCCTCAAAAACTGCCCGGTCGAGTCCCTTGTTCCCGGCGCTGTCTTGCACGCCACTTCCGCTATGCCGTCACCGTCAAGGTCATATACCATAAACTGTGTGTAATGCGCGCCCGCCCTGATATTAATTCCGAGGTCTATTCTCCACAGGCGTGTTCCGTCAAGTTTCAGCCCGTCAAGGTAAACATTGCCCGTGTACCCGCTCTGCGAGTTGTCCTTTGAATTTGAAGGGTCCCATTTAAGCACAAGTTCATACTCCCCGCTGCCGTCAAGGTCTCCGGGCGAGATGTCATTCGGACTGTATGTATAACTCACGCCGTCAGGCGTTGTTCCGCCTGCGGGCCTCTGCAACGGTATGCTTTTGTATTGATTTGCCCATACGGCTGCCGAAGCCGAAGGCTCGCCTTCAACCCCACCTATTACAGGCCGGACGTGATAAAGCGCGGATGTGCTTCCTGACGTATCCGTATAATTTGTCACGTTTGTTATAGGCGAAGCATTCACCCGTGTCGAATTGCGGTAGAGGTTGAATGCGATGTCCGCAGGGTCTGTCCCGAGCATTCTCCAGCTCACAAATATATTGTTTGAGCCGAGGTTGACAGCCACCACTCCGCGTCCAAGCCGCTCCATCTGCCTTGCTTCAATGAATGGAGCGGCAAGCAGCATTACCACAACCGCCAAAAACACGCCTTTACATTTCGCCTTCATTTTACAACCCCTTAATATTTGCTTTGCGTTTATTCGTAACTTTAAGCATTAACAACTATTCCTAATTCTTATTCCTATTCCTATTAAAACCATAACGCATGACTTAACTTCCGGTTTGAACCGTCTTTCAATTAAAAATTGCAAATTCAAAATTTAAACTGTTTTCACCTCAGTATCATCAGCGTATTCACCCTTCCCCTGCTCCGCTCCCCCTTTTCATTCTCCGCCTCTATCACCCAGTAATACGTGCCGTTAGAGAGATTTCCTATTTCAGCCGCCTCAATAAACGCCCTGTGGTTTCCGGCCCCTATATTCGCGGCAATCTCCCTCTCCAGTATCCTCCTGTACCCCACAGTATAAAGCCCGAACTTAACATTTTTGCATCCCTGCGAAACAGCGAAATCAATATAGAGCCTGCCGGTTTTCAGCGGGTTAAATGGCTGAGGGTAATGCTCCGCCTTGGTAATTCTGAATACAGAAGACTCAGGCAGCGGCGTAGGCGTAAACGTGGCTGTCGCGCTTAA
>DSBP01000244.1 GCA_011049465.1 bacterium
AATTAACACGGGGCAATTAACACAAACCTCTATTCATTATTTCCATTTACATTTCCATTAAAAATAAGAAACAATTCGTAATTCCTGCCGGATTAAAGACTATTCGTTATTCCTGATTCATATTATTACATTAAAAACTATTCCAAATCAAACACACAACGCATGGCTTAACTTTGAGTTTTCAGATTTAAATTTTCAGTTTATTTCATCTATCTCAGCAGCAGCCTTCCCCTTACGCTCTCCCCGCTTCTTATGCCGTATTTTTTATCTATCCTGTAATAATATATTCCCGGCGCGAGGCGGGGCAGGTTGAGTTCTGCCCTTGCCCTGCCCTGTTCAGCGTTTATGCTTTCCTTGTAAACTTCCCTGCTGTCCGGCGTAAAGACCCTTATCTCAAGCGCACCCTTTTGCCCCATTGTATAAAGCATGTAAAGCGCGTCGCCTGAACGCGCGGGATTGGGATAAATCACGCAGTCAAACTCATCATAAGCCGTCTCCTGCATTGTGGCTGAAGGCAGCGGCGTGGAAGTCATAGACGGCGTGGCTGTTGCCGAAGAAAAAATAGTCTGTGTAAATGTGGGCGTGGAAGTGGATGTGAAAGTAAGCGTGGAAGTGGGCGTGGAAGTGGGCGTGGCTGTGGATGTCTCTTTCGGCGTTTCTGTCCCTGTAAATGTATGTGTGACTGTTGCTGTTACGGTTTCCGTAAAGGTTTGTGTCTCCTGCGGCGTCTCTGTATGTGTTGCGGCCGGTGTCTCTGTATCTGTGGGAGTAATCTCCGGAGATGGCGTTATTGTCGCCTCTTCCGTGGGCTCGATTACGGGCGTATAAGTATAAGACGGCTCCGGTTCTGTTTCCGGCGTATTTGTGGGAGTCGCGGAGTACTCAGGCTCCTGCGTCTCTGTCGGCGTGAAAGTATATTCCGGAGTTGCCGTCTCTGTCGGCGTATCTGTCGCGAATACCGCGGAGGCCGCAAGTACAAACACGATAACGGCCGCAATTCGCTTCATCATTGTCCTCATTTTATCAGCCTTATCCAGTGCTTGAGTATCTCGTTTTCCCTGTCAAAAAAGAGCGCCCTTTCAAAATACTGGGCAGCCCTGCTGTTGTCTTTTATGTTGTAATAGGATATGCCCAGCTTCTGGAAAAAAGCCGATTTTTCCCTGTCAGATTTGGCGTCCAGGTCCTTCCAGTAAAGAAGGTTGATATACTCATAATACTTAATCGCGTTTCTGAACTGCCTCGCGTTGTAGTAGTAATCCCCTGACTCCATGTAGCTTTCAATTCCCGCGCCCGCTTCTCCCGCGGAAATCTGCTGCAGCGCGGGCGAAAAAGAGCCTCCGCTTAAAGATACCCTGTGCGAATCTCCCGCGGCATTTGACGGCAGGTAGGCGTAGGATGTTTTGATTCCGTCAAAAGAGACGGATATACCCGCTGAAAAAGAGAGGTTCGCGTTGTTGTCAACACCCGCTCCTCCCGTTATATTGAGTATTCCGAGTACAGGCAGGTCAAACCCCAGGCTTACCTTGAGGCTCTCTTCCATTGGGAGCCAGGATGCGCCAAGCCCTGCCCTGAAAACCTCTGCTCCCTCCGATATCAGCCTGTAAATCACAGCGCCGTTTACAAGAATCGGAAGATAAAACCCGTCTTCTGCCTCAGGCGAGGCATTTATCACGCTTAAGCCGAAATCAAGCCCTCTCACCCGGACATTTGCAGCCATGACTCCCGCGTCCATCGAACCCCTGATAACCGCGCCCTCGCCCATGTCCTCTCTTATCACCCTTAATGCCGCGCCAAAAGAGATGTTGCCCGCGCGCCTGCCGTATATCAGCGACCCGGCAAGCGCGTAAGGCTCTGACTGCTGTCCCGTATATACGGGCCCGCCTGACGCGTCAACGCCGATGCCGGTAAACACGCCGAGATTGTAATATGATATGTCGGCGCCGACCGAGCCGAACCCGAATTTTTTGGCAACGCTCAGCCGTTCAGCCGTGATTCCCCGGGCAGCTCCGTTATGCATCACGGCGAACTCGATGTTTTCAACAGAAGCGATTGAAGCAGGGCTGTGGCCCGAGTAAACTATGGAGCCGCATGCCGCGCCCGCAGGCTCGCCAAAAGCAGCTGCCGCCGGGTATGAGTTTATGAGGAGGTAAGCGGCTGTTGTCCTGTTCCCCGCGCAAGCCAAAACCGCCGCGGCAAGCACAAACACTGTTGCCGCCGCAAATTTTTTAACAATTTTCTTTTTCATGGTTCGGTAATTATACCACCCGCGCAAACGCGTGTCAAATGAATGAAACTTGTAGATGCTTTTATATTTGATATTTTATATTTTATAGTTAAAACAGACCCGCAGCGCATTTGCAAATTGCAGATTCAGGAATTTTAACTGTTTCCCCGCCCGGAGAAAACCGAGTAAAGCGGTTTTACGCTTAATACAAATCCCCACGCCAACCCTGCACCCCGACAAAAACGGGGGTTTGATAGCCTGGCCCCAATTTTGTAAAGAGAAATTAATTGTCCTGTTTACACAATGATTTTAACTCACATGCGGCGCACTCCGGGTTTGTCGGGCGGCAGATATCCCGGCCGAGCTTCCATGCGTATAAATCAAAAATTCCGGGGTATTCGGGATATAGTTCCCTTGCCGCCTTTATTGTTTCATCAACCCCGCCCGAAGAAATAAGCCCCAGACGGTTAAAAACCCTTACCACATGCACATCAGCCGAGACGTCTATCGCCAGATAATCCTTTACCTTAACCTTAAACTCGCGGCAGAGAATATTCGCCGCCATTGTCGCTATCTTTTCCCCGGCACCTTTAAAAGCCCTGAATCTGTTGACCAAAATAACGCTTGGCGGGTTATCGTTCCATATTTTCGACGCATCACCCTGATACTTTTCATCAATATCTCTGACAGCAAAATAGAAAAAACCGGCCATTATTTTTTTGTACCTGTGCAGTTTATGCGTAACAAAAATGTCTTCCCACCCGTCCTTTGAGATGGTTTTCATCCGTTCAAACTCAAAACCGCCTGTTATCTTGCTTATCCTGTGCGGTATTGCCCACACCTTCTCCGCGGGCATCTGCCTATCCATAATGCAGGCGAGGGTAAAAGCGTGGGGGTAATTTTCTATGTCATTTACAAGCGCCCGCGCGTCCGGGTCAGAGGTAAAACGTATAACGCTTTTAGGCCTCCGCATCATCCCCCACCCTTTTTCAACAAAAAACTCGGTTATCTTTTCCTTATCGCCCGCCATCCCCGCCTCTTTTCCCAATCTATCGT
>DSBP01000335.1 GCA_011049465.1 bacterium
CTAACACAAAAAATATAAACTGAAAACTGAAATTTGGGATAAAGCAACTTAGGATAGGACAATTTATATTGGATATTTTATATTTTCATATTTAGTACAAAACCACTGAAAAAACATTTTATATTTACACCTGTGTCTTTTGCCGGCTGCTAAACAACCTTTGCCCAAACACTACTGACGCAGGACGGGGCTGGCAGTGGAAAATTTTCCTGATTTAATGCATAGAGAAGGTATACGCAACACCGCACCCCGTCTCGAATCTACAAGCCTGCAGAACAGACCCGCCCGCAATCGTGCGTAAGCCGGGCCGCGCACATCAGTCTATCGTGAAATTAACATGTTCAGGACCATGGCAATCAGGGAAATTTCTCCGCTGCCTGCCCCGGCCCACCTCGGTATTACAACTGAAAACTAAAATTTGAAAGTTTAAAGTTAATACGATTACAAAATAACCATTGCCCCAAGAAAGACAGTTTAAATTTGCAATTTACAACTTACTTTCGGCAAAAAAAAAGAAGGCCCCGGAGTTGATAAAAATGGGGTTGGGAGGGTTATTCTATCGTGGGGTCTCCGGGGCCATATATAATGGCTCAACTTTGGCTGCTTTAAATAACATTTAACTCTCAATTATATGACGGCCAGGAGCGATGGGTGGTTCCATAAATCGGATGTTTTACCTCATGGCGGGCCTTTAAGATATAAAGCTTCAGTTATCGATTATTTTAAGGGCTTTTTTCACAGCTTCATAAGCGTCTTTCGCGTAAGCCGCTGCCCCTATCTCATCAGCGTATGACTGCGTCACAACAGCCCCTCCAACCATAAAACGAGCTTTTACCCCCTCTTTTTCTGCGAGGAGTATAACCTCTTTCATCTCAACCATAGTGGTGGTCATCAGCGCCGAGAGGCCTATTATCTTTGCATTAACCTCTTTTGCCTTTTCAACAATAACCTCTGCCTCAATATCCTTGCCCAGGTCATACACCTTAAACCCGTAATTTTTAAGCATAAGGCCGACTATATTCTTCCCGATATCATGAATGTCTCCCTTAACAGTGGCTATGACCACACCGGCCTTTTCCTCACTGCCGCCCGCATCAGCCTCAAGCAGAGGTTCAAGAACCCCGAATCCCGCCTTCATTGCCTCCGCGCTCCTGATAAGCTGCGGCAGAAAATACTCGCGCTTCTCAAAGAGGGAGCCAACAGCGTTAATCGCCGGTATTAGATACCCGTCAACAAGTTCTTTTGGCTTTGCGCCCGCCTTCAAAGCGGCGTCTATGCGGCCGGATATGGACTCCCTGTCACCTGTTAATACAGCCTCATAAACAAGCTTTGGAGAACCCGGCTGAACCCTCTCTTCATGCTCCTCTTTTTTCTTCGCGGCGGCCCCTGAAAAACCCGCGATAAAGTTCTTTGCGCCCTCATCCCTGCCAAGAAGCAGCTCTTCCGCGGCCTTTTCCCTTACGCTCAGGCCGGCCGAAGGGTTTGCTATTGCCATGGTAAGGCCCGCCTCTTTTGCCAGCGCCAGGAATGTTGAGTTGACAATATGCCTCGCGGGCAGGCCGAATGATACGTTTGAAAGGCCTATGACGGTATTCAGCCCCTTTTCCGCGCATCGCTTAATGACTTCAAGCGTTGTCTTTGCCGCGCCCGGGTCCGAAGAGACTGTCATAACAAGGCCGTCAACCACAATGTCCCTGCTTTCAAGGGAAAATTTCTCCGCCTCCCCGGCAACAGATTCAATTACTTTTATTCTTTCCTCTGCTGAAGGCGGTATGCCGCTGTCGTCAATTGGAAGAAGTATGAACATGGCGCCGTATTTTGCCGCAAGCGGGAGCAGTTTTTCCGCCTTGTCCCTCTCCGCTGATATTGAATTGACAAGCGCCCTGCCCGGATAAATACGCAGCGCAGCCTCAATAACATCGGGCGAAGATGAATCAATGCAGAGCGGCAGGGTTGAAATTGTTGAAAGGAGCTTTACTGTTTTCAGCATCACATCCTTCTCGTCAATGCCGGGCATGCCCGTATTAACATCAAGGACCAGAGCTCCTGCGGCAGCCTGCTCAGAAGCAAAGCGCCTTATCTCAGCCTCTTTTCCCTCTTTAAGCTCTGCCTGAAGCTGTTTTTTTCCTGTGGGGTTTATGCGCTCGCCTATTATTATAAACTCTTTGCCCGGAAATACGGTTTTCCGCGCGGAAGTCAGCGCGCTTATTCTTTTTTTCTCAAACTGCGGCGGTTTAAGCCCGTTGACAGCCTTTGCCGCCAGAGAGATGAATTCAGGAGTGGTTCCGCAGCAGCCGCCTATAATCCCGGCGCCCGCGTCAACAAGGGGTTTAGTGAGCGAGCAAAACTCCTGCGCGCCCATATCAAAACGCGTCTCGCCGTTTACAAGCTTTGGCAGGCCTGCGTTGGGCTTGGCTATAATCGGCACTGAGGCGTAAGGCTTCATTGCCTTTACAACAGCGGCCATTTCAGCCGGCCCTGTCGAGCAGTTTACTCCGACAGAGTCAGCGCCGAGCGCCTCAAGAGTCATCAGGGCAGTTACGGGATCGGCACCGGTCAGGGTTTTACCGCTGCTGTCAAATGTCATGGAAACAATCACGGGCAAATCGCACAGTTCCTTTACGGCTATCAGGGCTGCGCGCGCCTCCTGAATGTCCATGAATGTCTCTATTACAAAAAGGCCCACACCTCCTGCAATCAGCCCCTTTACCTGCTCTTTAAATGAGTTGACGCAATCCTCAAATGAAAGCCCTCCAAAAGGCTCGGGAAAATGGCCGCACGGCCCGATATCCCCGGCGACAAGCGCGCCTTTTCCGGCTGCCTCTCTTGAAATCCCGGCAAGACGCTTATTGAGCTCAAAAGTCTTTTCCCTGAGGCCGTATTCATCAAGCTTAATGGCGCTTCCGCCGAGGGTAAATGTGTATATGATATCAGAACCCGCGCTTATGTAATCTCTTTGAAGCCCGATAAGGTGGCCGGGGTTATCCGCGGCCCACTGCTCAGGGCATACTGATTTCGGCATGCCGAGCTTCTGAAGCGCGACTCCCGACGAACCGTCTAAAACAACCACCTTTTGAGCCGCCAGAGCGGCAAATTCTTCGCGTGTCATTGAAGGCTCCTTGAAAACAAATTTCCATTTACATTTCCATTAAACATCACCCATTAAAACCTATTCATTGTTCCCAATTCTTATTCCTATTAAAGGCCGTTCCACTTGAAAATTGCAAATTCAAAATTCCAACTCTTTTTAACGTTTCTAACCATACAATATCAA
>DSBP01000059.1 GCA_011049465.1 bacterium
CGATTAGGCTTGCGCGGGTTTTAGGGCGGCAACTCTTATACAGGGCATGGTTGTTTGGGATGGCGTTGAATAGCGAACAGCACAGACGCGCCCTGAGTTCTCGACGAAATTTTCCGCTACCCGCCCCGTCCTGCGATGGTTTGTGTTGGGGCAAAGGTTGTTTTGTAATCGTATTAACTTTAAACTTTCAAATTTCAGTTTTCAGTTGCCGTACTTGAGGTTGGCCGGGGCAGGCAGCGGAGAAATTTCGCCGATTTACATCGGCGGTGAGCCTGTTCATTTGTTGACTCGTGGATATACGCGATTAGGCTTGCGCGGGTTTTAGGGCGGCAACTCTTATACAGGGCATGGTTGTTTGGGATGGCGTTGAATAGCGAACAGCACAGACGCGCCCTGGGTTCTCGACGAAATTTTCCGCTATCCGCCCCGTCCTGCGATGGTTTGTGTTGGGGCAAAGGTTGTTTTGTAATCGTATTAACTTTAAACTTTCAAATTTCAGTTTTTCTCTTGACTTTGCAGGGCCTTGTGGCTATAATATCACTAAAGAGGTGATAAAAGAAAAGGAGGCGCGGAAATGGAGATAAAAGTTGATGTAAGAGGAGAGACCTGCCCTGTTCCCCTTGTTGAGGCCAGAAAAGCAATACGCAGGGCGGCCGCAGGGGATGTAATAGAGGTTACGGGAAACCACGAGGCTTCAAAGGCAGAGATACCGATGGCGGTTGACGCGCTGGGATTAAAAATTATCGGGATAAAAGAGGAGGGAACGACATGGCTGATAAAGATACAAAAGTAGCGGATAAAACCACAATCATCCTTCACGGCGGAGATTATGACAAAGTTTACAGCGCGCTGATAATAGGCAATGGCTCACTTGGCATGGGAATGGATGCTGTTATTTTCTTCACATTCTGGGGGCTGCAGAGGCTCGTTAAAGGAGGGCTTGAAAAGGGAGCTCTTTCAAAGATGAACATGCTCGGCCTTGGAAAAACCATGATAAAATACAAGATGAAGAAACAAAACGTCGCGAAGCTTGAGAGAATGATGAGGGATTTTAAGGAACTGGGCGGAAAAATACTCGCCTGTGAGATGACAATGTCCATAATGGGCATTACGAAGAAGGATTTGAGGCAGGAGCTGATAGACGGTTATGTAGGTGTGGGCGCTTATGTGCAGGAAGCAAGAAAATCAAGCATTAACCTGTTTATTTAAAGGAGGCGGAGGAGATGGGCGGAAAAAAAGTTTATCTTGACAACTCAGCGGCCACGCGGCTTGACGAGCGCGTGCTTGAGGCGATGAGGCCGGTGTACTTTGAAAACTATGCCGTGGCAACATCCGAGTTTGCCTATACCCAGGGAATAGAGGCGAGAGAAACCCTTGATTCCGCAAGGGGCGTGATTGGAGGGTATTTGGGCGCCGCCGGCGATGAAATTATATTCACGTCCGGCAGCACTGAGTCTTCAAACCTCGCGCTGCTCGGAGCCGTAAAGGCATCGCGTAAAAAGTCCGGCCATATTATCGTGTCCGCAATAGAGGATTTTCCGGTACTAAACAGCGCAAAGGCCCTTGAAAAACAGGGATACAAAGTTACGTATCTTCCCGTTGATAAGGAGGGGTTTGTCGGCGCGGATGATTTAAAGCGGGCAATAACCGATGATACAATCATAGTCTCGATTCAGCACGCGAATCAGGAGATAGGCACAATACAGGAGATAAAGACACTGGCGGAAATCACAAAGGAAAAAGCAGCTTTGTTTCATACTGACGCCACTCATACATTCAGGCGGGTAAGGCTTGATGTAAGCGAGGTTCCTGCCGACCTTATCACAATGTCCGGCCATACCATACACGGCCCGCGCGGCGCAGGCGCGCTGTATGTGAGAAAAAAAACACCGCTTAAAAAGATACTGCACGGCGGGTTTCAGGAGTTTGATTTAAGGCCCGGAGTTGAGGACATCGCCTCGGCTGTGGGGTTTGCCGCGGCTGCCTCGCTTGTAACGGACGGGGAGACAGCCGGGCTCGCCTCGCTAAGGGACGCGCTCACGGAAAAAGTATTCAGGGAAATACCCGAGGTTACGCTTAACGGCCCGAAAGACAGGAGGCTGCCGCAGAACGCCAACATAACATTTCACTATGTGGAGGGAGAGACGGTCACCCTGCATCTTGACATGCACGGAATAGCCGTAAGCACCGGCTCCGCCTGTTTCTCGAAATCCCTTGAAGGAAGCCATGTGATAATGGGAATAGGCGGAAATCATGAGCGCGCGCACGGTTCAATACGTTTTACATTCGGCAGGTTTAACAGCGCTGATGAGATTGATTATCTTGTGCCTGTGTTGAAGAAAATTGTGGAGCAGTTAAGGAAGCTCAGCCCTATTGCGGCGGATAAATTCAAAGGAAAGGGATAGGAGGGGTAAAATGGCTCATTTACCGTACAGTGAAAAGGTGATGGAACACTTCAGAAACCCAAGAAATGCGGGGAAGATGGAAGACGCTGACGGAAAGGGCGTGGAAGGAAGCCCCGCGTGCGGAGATATGGTCGCGGTTTACATAAAAGTTGATAAGGATAAAAAGAAGATAGATAAAATAAGCTTTGAATCCTACGGCTGCGCGTCAAATATCGCAACCGCTTCAATAATAACCGAACTGGCCAAGGGGAAGACGCTTGAAGATGCGAAACAGATTAACTGGAAAAAGGCGGCGGATGAGCTGGGCGGACTGCCGGCCATAAAGACGCACTGCTCAGTGCTTGCTGTTGAGGGGCTGAGGGCAGCCATAAGGGATTATGAGGAAAAGAACGGGATAGCCGCGCGGAAAGAACCCACAACAGTGGAAGTAGTAACGTCAAGGCTGAAACATGTAATGAATCCCATAGCGGGGCTTGATATGGTTAAAACAAACCTTGTAAAGGAAATAAGGGTTGAAGAAGGGAAGGTAACTGTTGTAGTTGCGCTTCAGCCCGACCACCAGTTCGCCAACGCCATGAGGGAAGACGTGAAAGAAAAGATAGAGCCGCTGTGGGATGTGAAGGAAGTTGAGGTTGTTTTTACGCCGGAAGGCTGAACTTAAAACCTCGCTGCCCGCCCCGTCCTGTTATAGTTTGTGTTGGGGCAAAGGTTTTCTTGTGTCGCATTAACTTGCAAATTAAAAATTCCAAATTGTAAATTGTCTTTACTTGAGGTGGGACGGGGCGGCCAGCGGAGAAATTTCGCCGATTTACATCGGCGGCGAGACTGTTCATCCGGTGACTCGTGAATATACGCGGTTAGGCTTGCG
>DSBP01000351.1 GCA_011049465.1 bacterium
CACATCCAGCTCTGACGATTCCAGAAGAAGAACGCTTGACTCACACGTCATATAAAACATTCACTATTGACAACGGAGAAATAACCACCTGTGCAAAAAATGGTTTTCCATTAAAAACTGATAATTGATAATTTTCCTTCCTAACCCATCCCTGCCTTCCCGCTTGAAACTTGAAACTACTCCTTCTTCCCCAATTCATCCGCCAGCTTCACCGCTTCATAGGCGTCTTTGGAGTAGCCGTGCGCGCCTATTTCGTCGGCGTATTCCTGTGTGACAACGGCTCCGCCTATCATTATCTTTGATTTGACTCCCTTTTCCTTCGCGAGCTCCACAACAACCTTCATCTCGGTCATCGTTGTTGTCATCAGAGCCGACAGCCCTATTATCTCAGCCTCTGTTTCCAGAGCTTTCTTTATAATATCCTCCGCGGGAACATCTTTGCCGAGATCGTGTACATTGAACCCGTAATTTCTCAGCATAAGCCCCACTATGTTTTTCCCTATATCGTGTATATCGCCCTTTACAGTGGCAAGAACCACGTTTGTTTTTTTCTCTGCTTTGCCGTCTTTTACAAGCAGGTGTTCTATCGCCGCAAAAGCGTTTTTCATCGCCTCCGCGCTTTGTATAAGCTGCGGAAGAAAATATTTTTTTTCATCAAAAAACTCCCCCACACGGTTAATCGCGGGTATCAGAACATCATCAACTATTTTCCCCGCGGGAACGCCCTCTTTGGCCGCGGCAAGTGCAAGATCCCCTGTCTCTTCATTCTGCCCGTTTATTACGCCGTTTCTCAGGCGTTCAAGAACAGAAAGCCCGGCTTTTTCCCGGGTCTCTTTTTTTTCTCCGGCTCCCGTGTCCGAAGAAAAATGTTTTATGTAATTGGACGCGTTTTTATCGTAAGAACACAGAACATCCGACGCGTTCTTCACCTTCATCACAATATCCGAAGAAGGATTGGCTATCACTGCCGCAAGCCCTTTTGCCGCTGCCATTGCCAGAAACGAAGCGTTTATGACACTCCTTTCCGGCAGCCCGAACGAGACATTTGACAGTCCTATCACGGTGTTGAGCAGAAGTTTCTTTGAGCATTTCTCTATCAATTCAAGCGTAACTGCGGCTGCTTTCTGATTGGCAGACACGGTCATCACAAGGCCGTCAACAATAATATCCTCCGCGGGTATTGAATGTTTCTTTGCCTGTTTTACAACATACTCCACAATCTGATACCGGGTATCCGCGTCTTCGGGAATGCCCGTATCCGAGAGCGGCAGCAGAATAAAAGACGCTCCGTATTTTGCGGCTATGGGCAGAAGTTTTTTGAGTTTTTCCTCTTCTCCGGATATGGAATTTATGACAGCTTTGCCGGGATAAATCCTCAGCGCCGCCTCAACAACATCAGGAGACGAGGAATCCACGCACAAAGGCAGCCTTGACGCCACGCTTGCAATATTGATTATCTCTTTTATCTTCTCTTTCTCATCTATCCCCGGCATACCCGCATTTACATCAAGAATAACCGCTCCTGCCTCTTCCTGCTCCAGAGCCAGTTTTTTTATCTCAGCTGTATACCCGTGTTTAAGCTCCTGCTGGAGCTGTTTTTTTCCCGTGGGATTTATTCTCTCTCCTATAACGGCAATAGGCCTGCCGCCGCCGATAAATACCGCTTCACGGGCCGAGGATACGGCGCTGTACTTCAGCGGCAGAAACAGCCGGGGCTTTATGCCTTTAAGTTTTTCTGCAATAAGTTTAATATACTCCGGAGTTGTGCCGCAGCACCCTCCGAAAAGGTTGACTCCGGCGGAGGCAAACCGCTCCGCAAATGAGGCAAACTCCACGGCATTCATATCAAAAACGCTCTCATTGTTTACAAGCTTCGGCATACCCGCATTGGGTTTCGCAAAAACAGGTATGTTGGCATAGGGTTTTATCTCCTCTATTATTTCCGCCATCTCTTTCGGCCCTGTGGAGCAGTTTACGCCGAAGACATCAACTCCGAGGCTCTGCATCGTTATCAAAGCCGGAACCGGCCCTGTTCCCGTAAGCGTCCTTTTGTCTTTGTCAAATGTCAAAGAAACCATAACAGGCAGCTCGCAGGACTCTTTCACCGCAAGAACCGCTGCCCTTGCCTCCTGTATATCCATCATTGTTTCAATTACAAAAAGGTCAACGCCTCCGTCCAGAAGCCCTCTTACCTGCTCTTTAAAATAATCAACAGCATCCTCAAAGGGAATATTGCCGAACGGTTTGGGCAAGTGCCCCGATGTCGCGATATCTCCGGCCACAAGAGCCTTTTTGCCCGCGGCTCTTCTTGAAATCTCCGCGAGTTCTTTATTCATCCGATACGTCTCTTTATTCAGCCCAAACTCCAGAAGTTTCAGCGGATTTGCGCCAAGAGTAAATGTATATATAACATCAGAACCCGCCTCTATGTACTCTTTCTGAAGTTTTATTATTTCATCGGGATTTTCAACACCCCACTTTTCCGGGCATACACCTTTTGGCATACCTCTCTTAAGCAGAGCTGTCCCGCTTGAGCCGTCAAGTATCATTATTCTCTTTTCAAGCTGTTTTATCAGTTCCTGTGGCGTCATTTTTATCTTCTCCCTGTTCTAAATGTTCACCGCTCCGCACACGGCAAAAACGCTTTTCTCCGGCTCCAGCATAAAACTTTCATTTATTGATATTCCTATGCTTCCCGGCTCCAGCGCGTCAAATATTCTCTTTTGCATCTCAAGCTTCAGGTCCCCGTAGCCGGGGCTGAATCTTTTGGTCGTTTTTTTGCCTTCCCTTATAAGAATTTTATCAATATATGACTGCAGTTCATCCAGCCCCGCATCCGCGGTCTCTGATACCGCTGCGTCAACCACAACCGCCGCGGCAGGCTCGTTTTTCAGCATCTCATCGCGGGCCGTTACCGCCTTTTGCCCCGCGGTTGAAGCCATAAGAATTATCTCATCCGCTCCCGATATTGTTCTCATTAGTTTCTCGCTCTTAAACTCAATACCGCCCTCTGCCCTTACACTGCCCGCCCCTGATTCTTCAATTTTAAGCCTCAGGTAAGCGGTTTTCACTTCGCACAAAGCAATACCCTTTTTTATGCCGTCTTCCAGAAATTTTTCCTGCTCCGGAGTCGTTTGCGTAACCCCTTTCCTGTAAGACAGCCGCGCCAAAATCCCGTTTTTATCGGGTTTCAGGTTTTCAAAATTCAGGTAATGCACCCTATCCTTCATCTCAAC
>DSBP01000247.1 GCA_011049465.1 bacterium
CCTACGTAACGGATGATCTTGCGGCACTCGTGACTCAGGTGATATATAGCTGAACATTTCTCCCTGTTTTTCTTCATTTCCGCGCATTCTTTATTTACCTCCATGTTAGTTTTTACTATTATAACACCATGAAAGTTGTTTTTATAAGAGTTTTTCAGCACCCTGCTAGGCTTTAAATCAGGAAAATTTTCCACTGCCAGCCCCGTCCTGCGATAGTAGGCGTTGGGGCAATACTTGTTTAGCAGCCTGCAAAAATCGGTTCGTTTTTTTTGCCGTCCACTTGTAAATTGCAAATTCCAAATTTAAACTGCTCCTTCCAAATCTTTATAAACAAAAAAGAGCACAAAACACAAAATATGTAAAAAATACAAAAATGCTGAAATCTGTCTTATCGATAAAAACAAGCGTTTTCGCAACTCTTTCGTAAAATATAACAAAAAACTTGACAAAACTCCATTTATGTGATATAAATCATATTGGGAAGAGAAGAAAGCAGGGCCGAAGCCGGAGAAAAGGTGAGAGGAGGCGGCTCAGATGAAAAAGGCGGGGAACATCAAAGTTTTACTCACGGGCCTGATTCTCGCCGTATTAATTCTCGCCGCTCCCCGCCACATAATATCAGCGGATTTCCTCTATGTGACAGATACCGGCAATAACAGGATACAGAAACTCTCAATCGGGGGAATATTTCTTCAGGCTTTTGAATCAGGTTTGCTTAGCCCGGGATCCATTGCTTCGTCGCTTGACGCCGGTTACATCTATACTGCGGATACGGGGAATAACAGGATTGTGAAGTTTGACAGCAGCGGTAATGTTGTCCGGGTGTGGGGAGGAAGGGGTTCGGAGCAGGGTATGTTCTCTCTTCCTGCTGAGGTGCTGGTTGTTGTTGACGGGGGGGAGGAACTGGTTCTTGTGGCGGATACGGGAAACAACAGGATACAAAAATTCACCTCCGGCGGGATATTCATAGAAGAGTGGAGCGGTTTTAACAGCCCGCAGGGGCTCGCTCGGTGCAGGGTTTCAGGGGATGTATATGTGGTTGACACGGGCAATCACAGGGTTAAAAGATATACGGTTTCCGGCGCGCTTCTTTATTCAATCGGCGGTTCCGGTTCTGCTGAGGGGAAGTTCAGGTTTCCGCGGGGCGCTGATGTTGACAGCCTGGGAAGGCTGTATGTTGCCGACTGTATGAACTACAGGGTGCAGCGCTTCAGCAGCAGCGGAGCGTATGAGATGATGTTTGGTTCAAGAGGCGGCGGAGACGGCGCTTTTGACGACCATTTTGGAGTCGCTGTTGACGCTTATGATAATGTTTATGTCTCGGACTCGGGCAATAACAGGGTGCAGAAGTTTGATTCTTACGGCAGGTTTACCGCGGTATTTGGATGCGGTGATGCAATAACCGGAAACGGATGCTTCTATTATCCGCAGGGAATTGACTGCAGCTTCGCGGGGAAATATCCCGTTTCTGAACCAATGCCAATACCTGAGCCGACACCTGAGCCGACACCTGATGTGCAGGAAGGAGAATTTATTACAATAGTGGAAGACACGCCTGTTTACAGGGGCGCTTCAGTTAATTCGCAGACATGGGGGACAGCGGAAGCCTGTTCTGCCTACAAACTGCTTGAAATCGGGCTTCATGGCGGAACATTCCACAGGATAGAATATGGCAGCCCTTCAAAGCAGGGTTTTGTTGAAAGCGCAAAGGCAGTTATAGGCGTCTCTGATTATTGTGAAGCTGTCAAAACGGGTGGATGCGCTGTCAGGCTGGCGTATACAGTGGCGGGGAAAGAAGTAAAGACAGGATTTATAAGTGCTCCGTATAAACCTTTTGCAGCAGACAGGAGGCAGATAAAAGCCGGAAAACAAAAGCAGATAATATCAATTACAGGGATGGAGCCCGGAGGATACAGGTATGAAATAAACCTTATTTCAATGAGTGTTGCAATATATGATTACAGCGGGTGTTATTACAGCGATATGCTCGCGGTTAATGCTTACTACAGCGCTGCCAACAGGGCCGCGCTTGTGCTTTGGCTCGCATATCTTGAGGTTTATGCGTCGCTTCAGGATAAAAAAACCCTGCGCGCATGCTCTGCTGCGGTTGAAAAGGCTGAGCCTGAAACAGTAAATGACGCGTTCTCGGCGGAAACGGTTTATGCCTACCCGAACCCCGCAAGAGGGCCCGTAACCATACGTTTCAGCCTTGCCGGGCCTGCTGATGTCAGGATAATAATTACGGACATAGGAGGAAGGCCTGTCTGGAGCAGGCAGATTACCGGTGCTGATACGCGGGCCGGTGTTAACAGAGTTGTGTGGGGCCTCGAAAACAGCCTGGGCGCCGGGGCGGCGCGAGGCATATATATTATGAGGGTGGAATCAGGCGGAGAGGTTGTCACTAAAAAAATTGCGGTAGCTGAAGGAAGATAATATTTTACAGGAGGTGCTTGAGATGAGGGTGAGCATAGCGGAGCGGAGAAAGGCGCCGAGAGTGCCGGTGGATTTTCCGGTGATTTACAGGACAATACGGGGTGAGGATTCCGCTATTGAGGAGGGGGTTAACAGTTCCAAGGCAAAGGATATATCGATTTACGGGATAGGTATAAGGGCGACACGCAGGCTTGAGGAAGGCGACCTCCTGCACGTCAGGTTTTACCTTGACGATAGGGAAATCAACGGTTTTTGTTCGGTTGTGTGGGTAGATATGGAGCAGGGTGAAAGCGAGTATTATGCGGGGCTGGAGTTTGATTACATAGGAGAAACAGACGCGATAAGGGTAATACAGTATATGAAAAAAAAGCTGGGAATGTGATGGAAAACAGATACAATTGATATTTTATATTTGAAATTGTATAGTTAAGAATATGATAAACCAAAAAGTTGAAAGTTAAGCCAAACGCTGTGTTCTTAAGTTAATACGAATATGAATAGGAATCGGGAGTTTAATTGTCTTCTGTATCCGTTTTAACTTGCAAATTGCAAATTGCAAATTCCAAATTGTAAATTGTCTTTACTTGAGGTTGGACGGGGCAGGCAGCGGAGAAATTTCGCCGATTTACATCGGCGGCGAGCCCGGGCAGGTGTTGACTCGCGAATATGCGCGATTAGGCTTGCGCGGGTTTTAGTGCGTCTTGAATGCTGATGTGCATTGATGTTTGGGATGGCGTTGAATAGCGCGCAACACAGACGCGCCCTGAGTTCTCGACGAAATTTTCCGCTACCAGCCCC
>DSBP01000104.1 GCA_011049465.1 bacterium
GTTAAGCACGCAGTAATTCATTGAACCTGACGGATCTGAACTCACCCTGAACCAAAAGGTTACCTGCCCCTGCGCGTTCGTTGTGTTTGTTTCGGATGTAACAGCCGCGTTTTGCGTCCTTCCGCCTTGGACCATCGCGGTTGCTGTTACATATCTGCCCGATATGACATTCCCGTAAACATCCGATACCTGCGCGGTTATTGTGACCCACGACCCTGCTGACACAGCATACTGACTCGCCCATCCGTCAAGCAGCGCAGGAACGGACGGCACTGTTGTCGCGTATGATTTGCCGTCTATTGTGGTTCCTGCGGCGTCGGCTGTTATGGTCACATTTGAGGCGGCTATAGTATCATAATAATAAAGGTTAAGTTTTCCATTGTTAAGATTTGAGTTTAGAACAGAATGCCAGACAGTTTTGTCAAGCGAAAACCTCATTGTGGGCGAGGCAGACGAGACTGACAGATTCGCGTTCGAGAATGAATTGTTATGGTTTACATCCTTTGCCTGCACAGTTATAAAAACATATTCCCCCGCGGCTGCTGTCCGTGCAGGCGGGTCTATTACAACATAAGAGAAGGGCGCGTCATTTATATAAACAACAGACTGCCCGCTCGTCAACAACGGTGCCGCGGCCGTAACTGTCGCGGTATTTGCCGCGCTGTCCCTCACAAGTATGGCGCGCTCAGAGAGCCCGTTAAAATAGGCCGCAGCGCCCCATGTCTGTCCGTTGTCTGTTGAAAATGTCATTGTTCCCGAATTTGCCGTGACTGTTATTCCGCGTCCGTCAGATACCCTGTTTCCGTACTGGTCTGTTATCGATATATTAAACGTGCCGCTCACATTGGTCTGAAGCGAAAGTTCGGCAGGCGATATGTTTACCCTTGCCGCCGGGCCGGCTATAAAATTGACCGTCACAAGCCTCGTCCAGTGCCCGAATTGCAGCATCACGTTTGCGGCGCCCGCACGTGTCGACTTTATCCTCGCAAAAGCGTCTCCGTTAAGGTCGGTAATCGCATATGTATTTAAACTTACTGTAACCGGTTCGATTATGTCTTCTGCCCTGTTTGACCAGAAATCAACTATGGCATACGCGACTTTTGTGTTGGCCCCTACTGCCGGCGCCCAAATATAGGCGGTAATCGTCGCGGCTGATACGCCGTCAGCCACAATAGGCATTGAGGGTGTTACCCACGCCTTCCAACCGTCAACAACCCAAACATAATTGTCCAGTGGATAACCAGCGTTGCTCCTCCACGAATTCCCTGTATTTATCGTGGAACGCACAATACCCGTGCCTACGGGCATGGTATTGTCGTTCGAGAAGACATTTCTCATTGTTGCGCCGCTTGAGTTTGTTATCCTTATATTGTCATACATGGCATTAAAGGTGCCCGGGTTGTTTGAAGGAGCGCCGTTAAACCCGATATTTCCCGTGTCCTGCGACAAATAGACCTGCCCGTAACATCTTGTATCAAGAGCGCCTATGTCAAATATTCTATGGTACCACTTGCCTTTGGCATATTCGGATATGTCCATCGAGGGGTGCACCCTTATCGCATTCTGGTCGCGTATGTAATTCTGCGTAGCCTGCCCGAAATCCCTCATGTTACCGAAAGAACACGTGCCCGAACCTTCCTGAAACTCTGTCGATGTGTAAAAGTTTGAGCTGAAATCCGGCACATAAACGTCATATTCAAGGTAAAGATTTGAGGAAAAAGTAAAGGCCCTGTTGTCAATATTAAGGTAAACATACTCATAATGGTTGGGTTGCGTAAGGTAAGAGGTCAGCAAAAGCGGCTTGTGAAACGAGGTTGGCGGTACACTCACGTTTATGTTGTTTGATGTTCCTGTTATGGAAGGCGCGGATGTATCTGTTGCCGTAATTGTCTGAACTCCCTCGGTAGCAAGAACCGCCTGAAATATCCTCGTTCCGTTATCCGCTCCAATAAATGTGTAATCAGGCGGCATTGTCCCTGCGCTGTCCGTAGTGGTAAACGCCACGGTTCCGGTGTAATCCTCTATCGTGTTCCCGTAAGCATCCCTCGCGGTTACCACAAAATTAAACATGACGTCGGCATTTGCAGTTGTAGGCGCCGATACATTAAAACCGGCAAGCGCGCCCGCAAGCACGTTTATCCCGTTGCTGGTGCCTGATACTGACGGATTCCCCACTTCCCTTGCGGTTATAAGCTGGATTCCAACGATCCTTAAAGAAACCTCAACCACCTTCACCCCGTTATCAGAGGGGTTAAAATCCACGTCAAACGGAGGCAACTGGGCCTGCGGGTCAGACGATGTCAGGCCGACAAAATTGTCATAGGTCATTACAGTATTATTAAACTGGTCCTTGGCTGTTATAGTGATAAAAAACGTATCGCCCGCCATAACCGTCGCCGGCGCAGCCACGGTAAACGACACGGCCGTCCCTGTTGTCACATTCACATTTGTTGTGCCTGTCGCGCCCGTCTGAACAGTGTCGTTTACATTTATGGACTGTGTGCCCGTAGTATTAAGCATAACCTCAAATATATGAACTCCCGCATCCGCGCCTATATAGGTATAATCAGGCGGCAGCGTGTATAAAAGCGCGCTCGTGGTGAAATGAACTGTTCCGAGATAGTTGTCCGCTACCGTAAACCCGTAGGAAGGCCCGGTCAGCGCCGTAACCGTAATATAAAAAGGAACTCCCGCGGTCACAGAAGCGGGCGCCTGTATGTCAAACCCCGATAAATCCTTTGTAGGCGTAGAGGTCGGCGTTGCCGTGAATGTCGGTGTGGCTGTAAATGTCGGCGTAGCAGTAAACGTCCCGGTCGCTGTCCTCGTAAATGTGGGAGTCGCAGTGGATGTAAACGTGGGGGGCGCAGTGGATGTAAATGTGGGAGTCGCCGTGAACGTCGGCGTGGCGGTATATGTGGGGGTTGCCGTTATTGTGAAGGTGGGTGTTGCCGTGCGTGTGAACGTGGGCGTCGCGGTAAATGTCGGCGTTGCCGTGCGCGTAAACGTCGGTGTCGCCGTTATGGTAAAAGTGGGCGTTGCCGTCGGCGTCACAGTCGCTGTCGCCGTGGGCGTTACCGTGGCTGTTACTGTAGCCGTTACAGTCCTTGTCACAGTCTGCGTCACTGTCGCTGATACCGTAGGCGTAGCCGTAGGAGTTATTGTCCGGGTCACCGTGGCTGTCACTGTGGGCGTCGCCGTGGGGGTCACTGTCAGCGTAACCGTCGGCGTA
>DSBP01000240.1 GCA_011049465.1 bacterium
GCCATAAAGCGGATGTAGCGCCGCGTCAAAGAGGTTATTTCGCTCTTTATGTTGTCAGTATAGGGCCCCTGCCACGGCTCTGACCAGTTGTCAGGGTCATTTGTTGTCTGCGTGTAAAACTCCACCCTGCAGCCGGGCGAAGGCAGGTCCTGTTTCCACGATATAAACCCCTTGCCCGCAGGCGGCCTGCCAAAGTCATGGCCCTTTGTGTGTATTATGGAGCCTGCTGTAAAGGTACGCGAGCCGTAAAAGCGGAAGTGGGAGAAACTTGCGCTATGTTGGCTGTTTTGAGGAGTATAGACATAAAAGCCCGCATAAGCGTTTTTATAGTCAAGGTTGAGGAAGTCGTAGAGGTGTGCCCAGGCAGTAGCAGTAGAACTTTTGTAATATGACCTCACAAGGTTTCCCTGTTTTTCAAGGCGTATGTCAAGTAATGGAGGTTTCTGAGAAAGATACTGGTTTGTAATATTTTGCCAGCCTGTAGTTGTTAATTGTTTTAGTAGTAGGCCGAAAGTGCCATAACTAAAGGAGACAGCTGCGTTTATTGATGATTTTACTATGAATGCGCCGCAGTTAAGAGTTGAGCGGAGCAGCCTTGCCTCAACACTAAAATCATCGTGAAAGTCAATCTGTTGGAGTATTTTAGGTGCAGTATCTGTTGTGTGGTCCCATTTTGAGCCTCCTAAAGCTGTAAAAACAAGATTATTGTCGCTAATAGAAAATACGGCGTTGTGGCTGTTTTCAACGCGCCAGATGTTTGAGGCATCAGGCACCAGCCAGATTCATCGTCATAAATCCGTAGTATTTTCGCTGAGCCCATGGGACGGACAGTATCAACGTGAAATGTCTCGCAGTCATCTGAATCCCACTCTGAAAACCGCCACTCATTTGAGAAAAGAACAGTATTAAAAAACGCAAAACAGAACAAGAACGATAAAAATAAGATTTTTTTCATCGCAAATACCCCTCTATGTGTTTTTGTTTTGGAAAATTATAAAGGAGTTAAGGGATTATGTCAATATAAAGATAGTGAAAAGATAATGAAAATTTACAATTTGCAATTTTGAAGTTTTGAAAAGCAAGGCATAAATAAAAAGCCCCGGGTTGCCCCGGGGCTTTTTTATGTTACTGTAACTCAAATTACCAAGCGTACTGTGCTGCTACGTTTGAGCTGAAACCGGTGTTTATACCGGAGATGAAGTTAGGGCCGGAGATAAGTATGTTGGGATTAATGTTCCAGTCAAAGGTAACATCTCCGAATTTGCCCCTTAAGCCGATTGCATAACTAAGGCCGCTGTCTCTCGTGAAAGAGCTCTCTGTGTCTGTTTCCTTGAAATCCTCTTTCTCAAACAGTGCGTCAACGTTTGTTTTGTTGGAACGGCTGCTAAGAGCAAGAACAGAGATGCCGGCGCCTGTATTAACTGACCAGGTCTCGTTTATTTTGCCCTCTACTGCCACGTTGAAAGGAACAACAATGTCTGTCCAGGAGTCTTTTGTTGCGCCCACTATTTTAGTATTAGCGGTTTTATCCTCAAACAAATAAGAGGCTTCCTGGTTCATCATCGCAGCCAGCCCTGTTCCAAGGAGGACTGTGAGTGAATCTGTCGCCTCTATCTTGTAGCTCGCGCCAAGTCCCAGCATAAGCGATGTGTTTGAAGTTGTCGCAATCATATCGTCCGTGCCGTAAGACGCTTCTTCTTTGTAGGTCCACTTGTCATCGCCTGTCGCGAAGTTAACCATTGCTCCGATTATCCAGCTGTCAAGCCCTACCCTTGCGTTAAGTGCGAGGCCAAGGATATTCGCTGCTTCGTTGTAGTCATAATTCTTGTCGCCTGATGTGTTATCATAGTCTGTCTCGTTGTAATACTCATTGAGCATTGATACGCCAAGCCCGAGGTCTATCGGCATATCTCCTGCAAGTGACACGCCGAGGTTTAATCCAAGGGTGTTGTAGCCTGAATCTTCCTCATAAGAAACCTTGTCATAGTCAGGTGCCGGTGATTTTGTTTTTTCACCCTCTGAATACGCGCCATACCTGAGTGTTGCGCCAATCGCCATTCCCTCAAGCTCTGTGCCGTAGCTTAAGCCCAAAAGGCCGTTTGCTAATGACGGGGATACACCGGGCACATATACGCCCTGAGCAGGTGCTGACGATATTCCGATTGTGCCGATATCCGTGTTTAATACAATATAGCCCAGATACGTTCCGACGTACTCAATAGCCACTACATTGCCCAGTTTTGTGATGAGCGCCGGGAAGTAGTCTACTGTGCTGATCGAGAGCTCCTTCAGAGCTGCCGGATAGCCAGCCTGTGCGTTTTCTTTCGTTACTGTGTCAACAGCTCCGAAAGATGAGACTGCAAATGCAAGAACCATTAAAACCACTAAAACTTTTCTCATTCTTCTTACCTCCTAAATGGATTTTTTTTCAAATTTGCGGGGCTTAAAAAGCCCCATAAGCCTCACTTGTAAAACATCACCCCCTTTCAAGGGTATTCGGTAAAATATTTTTTTGCTCCTATTATAATTATCAGGCAAAAATGCGGTTTTGCGTTATTATTCAGCAATTGTTGCCCGCAAAACCTTTGCCTGCTAAGTTTTTAAAGAACACTTATTAACCCTTAATCTTATTATGATTAACACAATTTTAACAAAAAAAGTAATGGAAGTCAACATAAAATAAGGAAAATTATGAGTTTTTTTTAACCTGTTTTATCTATGCAAAACAGGCGGTTTATTGTACTGTTAAATTATCAGGGGTAAAAAATCTTTATTATTGAATATTCCGGCGCCCTGTGATACCATTTTACCGCCATTTACAACAGATGTTTAAAACATTCTTTTAAGGAGGGGCATTATGGACAGGTTTTTAAGGCTTATACTGGCAGGTGTTGTGGCGGGGTTTATACTCTTTTTATCAGCCGGTTTTGTATACAACCTGCGGGGAGAGATATCTGACCCATCGCTCAGGATTCTCTTTAAAGAGACCATATCAATGAAATGGTTTTACAAGCTTCTCCTGCTGAATATCGGAACAGGCCTCTTTATGGCGTTTTTATACCCTGTCCTGGGAAAGGCTGTGGCAGGCTCTGATATTTTCAGGGGTATTTTCTGGGGGTTTATGGTCTGGATCATCATGGTGCACCAGCAGCTTATTTTCAGGCTGGTCTTTGGCATGCTCTCCACCGAGCTCTTAATCTCC
>DSBP01000327.1 GCA_011049465.1 bacterium
ATGTAATATAATAGAATAAATATTAAATACGGCGGTTATGTCATGAGAAGAGCGGTAAAAGCTTTATCAGCCATGGTTTTTTTTGTGTTAGGCGCGTTTGTTTTCTGCGCTGCGGATATCATTGTGCTGAAAGATGACCAGAAATTTGAGGCTGATGTAAAGAGTTTTGACGCCTTTTATCTTAATGTGGTTTTCCCCAACGGAAAAGAAGTAACCATACCATGGAACGAAGTCCGCTATATAAAACACACAACGACAGCCTCAAGCTGGCTCGAAGAGACATATATGACAAACGATGATGTTGAAGTAAAGACGCTTGTATCGCCGCTTGACCCCTGCCTTGCCATGCAAAAAGCCATTTTTCCGGGAATAATACTTAAAGGCGCCGGGCATTTTTACGCCAAGGATTCAAACGCGGGAATGTCGCTTTTAAGCGCGGGTATAGTATCAGCGGTTATAATGGCGATAAGCGTCGTTGAAATCATTACTCCGCAGCGGCAGGACCAGACACTTGACGTATCCAAGGCGGTTTTTTATACCGGCCTTACGATTTTCTCCGCTTCGTGGCTTTATGATATTGTCTTTGCCCCGGGCGCGGCGAAAAAATTCAACGAAAAAAACACATTCTTGACAGAGGAGTGGAAAAAAGATGAGAATAGCGCTGGGGAGTGACCACGCGGGTTTTGAGCTGAAAGAGGAACTGAAGAGAACTCTGAGTGAGAAGAAGATTGATTACAAGGATTTCGGGGCTTATAATGAAGAATCCTGCGATTATCCGGACTACACGGAAAAGGTGTGCTCGGCGGTACTTGCGGGGCAGTTTGACAGGGGCGTGCTCGTGTGCGGGACGGGCATAGGCATGGATATAACGGCTAATAAGTTCAAGGGCATATATGCCGCGCTTGTTCACGACACGTTTACGGCTGAGATGACAAGAAAACACAACAACTCAAATGTGCTTGTCCTCGCGGGCAGGATAACCGGAAAGACGCTCGGTGTGGAGATAATGAAAAAATGGCTTGAAACGGAATATGAGGGCGGAAGGCATGAGAAACGGCTGGAGAAGATAAGAAAGATAGAGAATAAGAATCTGTAACGCGCCGGTTGGTTTTGGGCGCCGATAAAAAAACGGAGGAATGAATGGAATTTACAAATTACATAGCCCGTGTTGACGCGGAAATAGCGAAGCTTATGGATGAGGAACTGAAACGGCAGGAAGAAAACCTGATGATGATTGCCTCTGAAAACTATGCTGATGAGGCAATACTGCAGGCGCAGGGTTCTGTGCTTACAAATAAATACGCCGAGGGATATCCCGGGAGAAGGTATTATCAGGGGACGGTTTATTATGACCAAATCGAGCAGCTCGCGATTGACAGGGCAAAAAAGCTTTTTGGAGCGGAACACGCGAATGTCCAGCCAAACTCCGGCTCCCAGGCAAATCAGGCCGTGTTTGTGGCGTCGCTGGCGCCCGGAGACACAATACTATCCATGAACCTTGCGGCAGGCGGGCACCTGACTCACGGAGCTCCGGCCTCTTTGACGGGAAAACTTTATAAAATAATAGCTTATGCCGTAAATCCTGAGACTTATGTGCTGGATTATGATGAGATAGAAAAGCTTGCGCTTGAGCACAAGCCAAAGCTTATAATAGCAGGCGCGAGCGCGTATCCGAGGGCCATTGATTTTAAAAGGTTCAGGGAAATTGCGGACAAGTGCGGCGCCATGCTTCTCGCCGACATAGCGCATTACGCGGGGCTGGTTGCGGCGGGTTTATACCCTGATCCCGTTCCATACTGCGATTTTGTGACCACGACAACGCATAAGACCCTTAAAGGGCCGAGGAGCGGGATTGTGCTTTGCAGGGAAAAATACGCCAAGGCCGTTAACTCTGCCGTATTTCCGGGGCTGCAGGGAGGCCCGCTCATGCATACGATAGCGGCAAAAGCAATATGCTTTAAGGAAGCCATGTCCGATGAGTTTAAGGCCTATCAGAAACGCGTGCTGGAAAACTCAAAGGCGCTGGCAGCCGGGCTGATTGAAAAAGGGTATAAGGTGCTGACGGGCGGAACCGATTCGCACCTGATACTTGTTGATTTAAGGCCTCAGAATATAACCGGAAAAGACGCGGCAATAGCGCTTGAAGCGGCAGGCATTGTGGTAAACTATAATGGGGTGCCTTTTGACACGCAAAAACCGACAATAACAAGCGGCATAAGAATAGGGACCCCTGCCATAACAGCGAGAGGCATGGGAGTTGAAGAAATAAAGGCAATCGTTTTGTGGATCGACAGGGTGCTGAAAAATATAAGCGGAGAAGGGGACGGGCCGTCTGTCAGGGAAGAGGTCAGGCGGCTTTGCTCCGGATTTCCTGTTTACGGGAAATAGGGCCCGCTTAAAAAGGGGTGTCTGAATGAAAAGAAGAGGCAGGAGGAGCAGAGGGTTTACACTGCTTGAGGTTATGATTGTCGCGGCGGTTATAGGAATACTCGCGGCAGTTGTTTTTCCTTTGTATAAAGATATGCTTGAAAAGGCAAATCTCGGCGCGTCGCTGGCTAATCTGGGGACAATGAGGTCGGCTCTTAACATATATTACGGAAGTACTTTTGAGTTTCCCGCAAACATAGATTATGAAGCTCAGGATTATTTCAGGCTTGAAGGCGGCATGCCCTCTGTGAAATCGAGGTATCCGACGGAAACCCCGCCCGCGGGAAAAGATGTGACGCTTGCCGGGGCAGCGGGAGACGTGCCTGCTGCGGCCGGGACAGGCTGGTTTTACGATCCGTTTAAGGGTTTTATATACATAAATTCAACAGCCGAATCCATATTGGGAAAGGCCTATTCGACATACTGAGAAATCAGGAAGAGGAGGAATGTGATGGAGGAAAATAAGCCGTATAAGCGAAAGCAGTACATTGTTGACAGGGCGTTTCAGTTTAAATATACGTTTATAATTCTTTTTGTGATGTTTCTAACGGCCTTTGTGTCCGGGTTTACGGTATTTTATGTTATCTGGAACAGCGTAATAGAGGAGTTCTTTTTTGTGCCTGATGCCGCGAAAAAACTGGGAGAAATATTTATTATGACAACACAGCTTCTGCTGGTGCCAATTATTGTGCTCACGGTTGTTTTTATCATAACGGGAATCCTTTTTTCGCACAGGATTGCCGGGCCTGTCTACAGAATAGAG
>DSBP01000067.1 GCA_011049465.1 bacterium
ATGTAAATAAGATGGGAGGCTGTCAATGACGAAACCTGTCCGTAAACAAGCGCGGTATTGGATTTGTCCTCAACCATAATCTTTGAGAATAAAGCCGCGGCATTTACCGTGGACGCACCGCTCTCTGCCGTCAGAGTGAGCCCTGTTATTATTATCGAAGAGGTGAGCGAATCCCCCGGATTCTCAAATATAACATCCATAAAACGCACATCAGCCTCGCCCCTCTCAGCAAGCCCGCTGTTCACGGGGTCATAACTTATAAAAACCTCTTCAGCGCGCTTTTGGATGAGTGTTATGCCGCTCTCCATGGGAAAAACATCGTTATTTGCCGTAACGGTTATATACTGCCCCGATGTGTAATCATACGCGCCCACATCAGCATCCGACGACAGCACGATTTTAAACGCGCTGCCCTCTGCCCCGGCTGCCACAGAGACCTTTACATTTGCTGTTACGGAATTGGCAGAGCCCGGGCTGACGTTTATTGAGCCGATAAACGGTATCTCTATGTATGTATCCGCTGATAAGACAGGCGCTTCAGCGTAAACAATTGACGTGTTCGCCCTGTTGTCTATCCTTACCGCGCTGATTACGGAATTCGCGGCCAGTGAGTTTCCGCTGCTGTCAAAGACGCCGAGCCTGAGAGAGCCGACCGAGGCTATGCCCGTATCAGGGTTGAGAAAGTTAAGCGCCATTGCCGTTATGCCCTGCTGGGACTCATTCACATATTGGGGCATCAGCGGAGTGCTTCTTACCGCCGCCTCTGTAGCCGGGTCAATCACCTGCAGGTTTGATGTCTTCATGGGAAACGAGCTGCCGGAGGCCGCTGATACGGCCACGGCTGTTTTTCCGTTATAATCAACAGCGCGGATATGCGTTGATGAATTTATATTGAGCTTGCAGTAACTCTCCTCAGGCGACTCCTGAATCGATATATATATTTTGGCTGTCCTGCTTGAGCCCGCAGGCACAACAAGCGTTTCAGCCAGTTCCACATAAACCCTTGTGCCCGAAGAGGGTATCGCGGTTTGAACTGCCAGAGTATTATTTAAGCTGTCAAGGATGGTGATTTTTGACATTATGGAATCAGGAATTATCCCCGTGCCAAGCTCGTTTTCAACGGTAATTGTGACTGCCCTTATCTCAACAGAGGCAAATGCCCCGGAATTGGGATGCGTAAATACCATATCCATTGAATGGACATTTTCCTGGCCGCGCGCAGCCACAGCAGGCATCCTGTTTACATAAGATACGTTTATGCCTGACGCGGGTGACTGCACAAGCGCGGTAGAGCCGGTAAACGGCAGGGCGCCTGCGGCAGGAACTGCGCTTTCGGAGCTGCCGTCAAATGAGGCTATATCTCCCGGCGCGGCCACTGACACATTAAAACTCTCCGCGGTTATGCCGGGCAAAATATCCGCGGTTATTGTCAAAGCCGCGGCCTCTCCCGCGCTTATTGTTATATTCTGCGCGAAACTCACATATACCTTGTCTGACGCGGGAAGCGAAGATATCTGGCCTATGACCGAGCCCCCGCTTAAAACCTTTAACGCTGAAAAAAGCTGGTTCGCGTTGTAAGACGGGGTTGACGCGGCGGTTATTGTCACGCCCTTTATGACGCAGTCAGCGTATGTGGTTACGGATTCAGGATGCGCGAATGTAAGGCTGAGAAGAGGAGCGCCCTGCTGGCCCTTTGTCACCGCGCTTCCTATTATATCGTCAAAAGATGCGTTAAGAGACGCGACAGCGTTTGTGAGAATACCCCGCGATGTTTCCATGGGGAACGAGAAACCCGAATATGCCTCAATTGTGTTTGACGAGGGCGACACAATATCAGTGTTCTGGTTAAGCCTTATGCCCGCGTCGTATGTATTTGCAGCGGGGATTATGTCAAGGTAAACCGTGACTGTCTTTTCAGCGCCGCCTCCTGCCACGCTTAAGGGCGGTGAGAATGCGACATTCATCTGCGGGTTTGAAGGCACAGCCGTGAACGAGGCGTATTCAGTGGCCCCGTCGCTCACAACAACCCTGCCGAATACGGTATCCGCGTTTATCGCGCCGCTGTGGTTCATTGCCGTGATTTTCAGGCCCGTGATATTGACAGCGGTGCTGCCCGTGTTCCTGAAACCCACCACACCGGCAGAAACTGCCTCCTGTCCCCTGTTTATCTTTTCGGGCATTGCGTTATAAAACGAGGCCAGTATCTTGGCCGGGTTTACTATTGTCTGCGTGGAAGTGTTCGTGGACGCAACTGGCGGCCCCGTCGCTCCGGACGAAAAGAGGAGCCCGTTTTTCGCAACACCGAATTTTGTTGTCCTGTTATCCGCCGCGTTGTCAGCAATGTTCAGGGTTACATAAAAAGCGGACCCGTTTACCACCTCGTGGTTAATTGAAGCCAGCCGCCACTCTTTTGTGCCAATCCTCGTCATCGTGCCCACAAGCACAGCGCTTCCGACGTCAAATGCGCCGCCTGAAGCCTGGTACCATACTCTGGCTGATGATATGTCACCGGGCTGGTCAGCTGTGCCGTTTGTGTTGTTTACGGTTATTGAGGTGAGATTGTCCCTTAAACCGTTGTCGCTGATGTCAAGGTGAAAGACAAGCCTGTTTGTCTGGCCCGGCCCAAACTCAGCAGCAGGAACGTTAACAAGGGATATTCCCGTCACCCGCGCGTATGCCTGGGGCACAGCCAGTAACAGGATGAGTATTGCGAGGGTTATATGGCGTGCCATTATTCCCCTTTTTGCCCGTAGGAAACATCTTTTTTCTCCCCGGGAACAAAAGGCCGGTGCATATTATAGACCATCTCTATCTTGTCTTCATTATAGTTGTATACAAGCCCTGCAATGTCTCCGGGCAGCGCATATACAGGAAACTCAAAACATTCCCCTTTTTTGATTGTTTTGCGCCTTTTCCCGGTATCAACATAACCGCTCTCGAATAATTCGTTTAACTTCGAAGGCTTTTCCACTTGTTTCCTCAAATTCAATCGATTTTAACAATAATTTAATAAGTTAATTATACAGACAATGTCTGATTTTGTCAAATAATAACAGTCCCGTTTTTTATTTTTTTGCGTTTTTGTCAATTTTATGATTTTTTGGGGTATCTTCCATTATATTGTCGTATGTTCTATTATCATATTGTATTGTATATTATTTTATACCTGATGTATCTACAAAGGGGGG
>DSBP01000057.1 GCA_011049465.1 bacterium
CCAGTATTTTCTTATATATTCCTGATTCAACAAACGCTTTTGCATTGGCAAGAGCGTACACAAAACCCGAACACGCGGCCGACATATCATAAGCCGGAGTTCCCTTCATTCCCATTTTTGCGCCAATCCTGCAGGCTGTTGCGGGCCAGGCGTAATCCGGGCTTATGGTTGAGGTAATTATCAGGTCTATATCCTCTTTTTTTATACCCGCGTTTTCAACCGCCTGTTCCGCGGCTTTAACGCCCAGGTCAGATGTAAATTCATCAGGCGCCGCTATGCGCCTCTCTTCTATACCCGAGCGCGTTCTTATCCACTCGTCAGAGGTGTCAACCATCTTTTCAAGATCAAAATTTGTAAGAACCTTTTCAGGTACATAGTGCCCCGTACCTATAATTCCGGCTTTCTTATCCACCGTTTTCCTCCATTCCACTAATTGCCTGCTCGATTTCTTCATTAATATGCCTCTTAATGAATTCAGACGCGACTCTTATTGCGTTTTTTATGCCTTCCGAATCTATGCTGCCGTGCGTTATTATCACGGGCTTTTTTATTCCGACCAGCGGCGCCCCTCCGTATATGTTGGGATCTATTCTTTTCTTCATATGCTTAAAAGCGCCCCGCACCATAAGCGCGCCTATCTTGCGGAATATGGAGCCCTTTGCTATCTGTTCCTTTATAATATCGCCAAGCAGCCTGCCGACTCCTTCCGCGGTCTTTAATATGACATTTCCCACGAACCCGTCGCATACTATTATGTCAACCCTGCCGTTTGTCGCGTCGCGGCCCTCCACATTGCCTATAAAATTCAGGTTCAGTTTATTTATCAGCCGCCTCGTCTCATAGGTAAGTTCATTTCCCTTTTCTTCCTCTTCGCCCACACTCAAAAGCCCGACTCTGGGCTTTTCAATATTAAGTATGTTCTGCGCATAAGCGTTGCCCATAAGAGCAAACTGGGCAAGATGAACCGGTTTGCAGTCAACATTCGCGCCCGCATCAAGTATGCCTGTAATTCCTGTTTTTGAAGGCATCGGCGTGAGAATAGCCGGCCTTTTAACGCCGTTCAGCCTGCCTATTTTCAGAAGCGACGCCACAACAACCGCCCCTGTGTTCCCGGCAGAAACAAGTGCATCTCCTTTTTCTTCCTTTAACAGTCCTGCCGCAACAACAATAGAGGCGCCCGGCTTCTTTTTGTAAGCTTCCGCCGGTTTTTCCGACATTCCTATAACTTCATCGGCATTTACTATTTCGATTCTGTCTCTTATCTTTTGCGCTGTATTCAGAAAATTAAGTTTTTCTGATATCTCTTCTTTTTTTCCCACAAGAACCACGGAAACGTCTTTGAATTCCCGCAAAGCAAGAACCGCACCCTCAACCTCACAGTCAGGGGCCTTGTCTCCACCCATCGCATCAAGAACTATTTTCAACGGTACTCTCCCTCAGCGCCTTTTTGTTATTCCATATCCTTTTTTACCGCTTCTTTGCCGTCATAGAAACCGCAGCTTCCGCATATTCTGTGCGGCAGCCTTTTCGCGTGGCAGTTAGGACACTCCACCGCGTT
Source organism: bacterium (assembly GCA_011049465.1). Taxonomy (GTDB): domain Bacteria; phylum Oederibacteriota; class PGYV01; order PGYV01; family DSBP01; genus DSBP01. The sequence goes on from DSBP01000057.1 coordinate 1,559, forward strand.
TATTTGCTGCTTCAGCTTCATATTTGCGGCGGTTCTTGACCTTGATTTTGACTTTGATGTCTTTCTCGTTAAATTTGCCATTTTTTCCTCCAAAATATTTATAAACGGTTTTTATCCCTTTTTATGCTTTAAATTAATACCTTCAAGTTTTTCAAAAGGATTCAGTTTTATCTTTCTATCACAGCCGCACTCGCCTTCATTCAGGTCCCTGCCGCAAACGGAACAAAAACCCCGGCAGTCCTCTCCGCACAAAGGCTTCATAGGCAGCTCCAAAAACAGCGACTGCCTCAGAAAATCATAAAGATCAATTTCATTGTCCTCATAAGGGATATTGTCGCTGTCTTTATCATCCTGTGAAAACGCATCTTTTTCCCGATATATCGCGACATACTGCGATTCAACAGGTGTTTCAAACTCTTTCAGACACCTGCTGCACTCAACAGCAAGCTTTCCCTTGATATCAGCCTGGGCTATGATGGATTTATCGGTGTCCTTTGTCAGAACAACGCTTACCAAAAGTTCGTCTTTAATCTCCACGCCTTTGTCAAAAACAAGATCGCGTTTCGTCAAAGTAAAATCAAACTCTTTTGCGCCCTCAAATGATGCAAGATTTATCTTAAACATTTTAAATAACCTTTTCCTCGTTTTCGAGATTGTATATCAAAAACCGCTTTTAAGACAATCAATACACAACCCTCGTTTACAAACCAGCTTCTTCTTAAAAAAGTTCTGATATCCTACAATATGATACCTGTTATGTCAAGATTTTTTGCAGAAAAATATAAGTTTCTTATTTCACGCCTCTATTTTCCATAAAACCCTTTATTTTCAAATGCTTTTCGCCTTTATTGTTGACAAATCAACTTTTTTCCGGCAAAATAAGGTTGATTGGTCAACTTTTTTCGGCGGTCCGGACCGTACTTTTCCCAACCGCCCGCAAATATAAAAAAAATTTAAGGAGGCAGGCTATGAGTACATCGACTATCCGCTTTAGGAATTATGTATCAGTCCTTTACCGGTTCGGTTCGGTCTTTATGGACAGAAAACTCAAAGAATCGGGCATATCCCCCGGGCACTACGGATGCATCATGGAAATAAACGAATCGCCCGGCATCACCCAGGAACATTTGGGAGCAATCCTGCGGGTTGACAAAGCCAATATTTCAAGGGTAATACACCGCCTGGCAGAGCTAAAAATGATCAAAATCGAGGCCGCATCCGGTGACAAGAGGCGGCAGAATCTCTTTCTCACAGACAAAGGAAAAAAGACCATCCCCTCAATAAGAAAAGCACTCGCGGACTGGTCCAGAGCAATATCAAAAAACATAACCGGCAAAGAATTCAATTCAATAGTAAGAACTCTCGAAATAATGGCCTCCAACGCGGAGAGAGTAGTGGAGTGAAAACCGGAAGACAGGGATAAGGGAACAGGGAATTGGGAATAGTGGTTTGTGGTTTGTGATTTATGGAGGACGGATATAATAGTTCAAAGTTCAATAGTTCAAAGTTCATCTATAACAATAGGCTGTCAACACCTATTTCACTGTCGTCAAACTTCGGTATTGTTCTGTTCTTGCGTTTTTTGACCTGCTTCTCTC
>DSBP01000284.1 GCA_011049465.1 bacterium
CCTTCCCTTATTGTGATGTTTTTAGGCAGCGACGCGCACGCGATAAACCACGCGGCGCACAACAGCGCTATAATCAATATTTTTTTCATCATCATCCTACCACATCAGTGCCAGGGAAAATAAATGGCAGTCCCCGAGCCCGCCCCTATCGTATACAAAGGCATAGTCGAATTTATATGCCTGATAATGAAGCCCGGCGCCCGCCGCAGGCGACATATCGTCTATGCCCCCGCGGATGAAAAGCACGTCAAAGACCTTAAACTCCGCCCCTCCTCTGAATAAAACCCTGCTGTAGCCGTCCTCCACGACAGCGTCAAAGGATGTCTTTACCACATCCTCAAAAAACGAACCGCTTATCCCCGCCTTGTAGCTTGTCAGCATGGACTCCCCGTAACCCGTCCAGTAAAGCGTGCCGAGAATGTTTTGTATCATCACGCCCGCGTAAATATCCCTGTCTATAACAGGCCTGAATACCACGCCCGCGTCCACGCTGTAGCCTACTGCCCTGAAACCGGCAAGGTCCTGATAATGCCCCCGCGCCGTAATGCCGTAACGGAACTGATAATTTACCCGGTTTGAGTATGTTATGCCCGCGGCGTATTCCGCGTCCGCGGCCCTTTCCATAAAAACACCCGACTCGTCGTATAAATCTATATCCGAGACGCCGTAAGCCATGAGGCTCAGCCCTATGTTCCCGTAATCCTCTGTCCTTATGGCTGCCGCGAGCCAGCCGTAATACCTGTCATGGTCAGCCATCTGATACATGCTTGAAAGCTGCCACCCGTATGTCCCCATCTCTGCCAGTCCTGCCGGGTTCCAGTAGATGGCGTTTACCCCCTCTGTTCCCGCTGTAGCCGCGCTTCCCATGGCTACCTCGGCCGCGCTCACGCCGTCGCGCATAAAAAAGGCCGCTCCTGCCGCGAATGACGCGGCTGTCAAAGACAACAAAACAAACACCGTCAGACAAAATCTTTTTCTCATCACTCTTCCACCACCCTCTCTTTTATTTTGTATTCCTCATCATCCGAAACATCCGCCGGAGAACCCCTGCCCGCGCCCGCCCGTCCGGGAGCCTCCTCGCCTTTTTCGTTTTTCCTTATCTGCCTCGTTAAATCATCAAACGATACCATCTTTATCTTTTCCCTTCCTCTGTCGCCCAGCGGCCTCAACGCCAGAGAGAGCCTGCCTTTTGCGCGCGCAAAGGTTATGAGCTCCGCCTCCTCGGGCGTAAGCGCGAGCGTCACGGAACTGTAAGACATACTCTTTTTGGTGTAGGAAAAGTCCGTGCCTACGGCCACAACACGCGCGTCCTGCAGCAGCATCGCGGTCACAAGCGCCTTTGTTTTTGCGCCTGTATCCGTATATGTGAGCATGACGTCAACATGGTCTCCGGGCCGTATCATGTACCCGACGCCCGATTCCTCGTCAACGCCGATGCTCACAGCGCGCAGGCCTGTCGGAATGGCTATATTTAACTGCTCTCCCCTGTCCGACAGCTTGTTCGCGAGCACGGGCTCGCCCTGGATAAAGGGCACCATTGAGAACCTCTCTTCAATATCCTTTATATCCGTCACATGCGCCCTTGTAACAAACCTCGCGGGAATCTCGGTATATTTTAAATTCTCGCTGCCCAGCTTTGTCCATGACGGAATATACTTTGAGGCGGATACCACCTTTACCGGCTCCATGGATTTTTCAAGAGCCTCTTTTTTTCCGGAAATCAGCATATACGCAAGGAATACCGCCGCAACTCCGCTTAATACCGCCGCTATGAACAATTTTGTCTCTGTCTTCAGCCCTTTCATATGTTCCTCCTCTTTTTATTCCTCTTCTGCGGATAGGCCGCGCATTGGCGCGGGGATTTTTATCCTGCCACCATTATATAAGCGCCTGCCCCGTCTTCCGATAACCTGACAACCGTCTCTGCGCCGCGCTTCTTTACCATAAATATTTCGCCGTCCTCATCGCGCTCGTTTAAAAGCACGCTGTAACCGCCTCTCCTGAAGTAATCCGAATAATAAGCGCGCGCCTCTGCCGCTGAAATGTTTTCTGCCGTGTAAAAATTGGCGAAATAGGCGGTTTTCCTTCCTGATGCCAGCTCAAGGCTCAGCATGCGTTTTGCCTGTTTCATGTGCTTCATTCCGTCATTATAGCCTCTCCCCGGGCTGTCAAATCCCGGCGCAAGCGACATCCTTACTACATCAGTAATGGAGCCGCTGCTTCCCGCTATAACCAGCTCAGCGCCCGCCTCTTTTGTCGTATAAAATATGTATCCAAAGGCCTCATCAGCCCCTGTCTGGGCCGCTGCGTTAAAGAGAGCCGCCGCAGCGGCTGTTATGACGCGGCCGGAATAAAACAAAGCCCCCTTTGACTCAGCGTAATCATAGACAGCGTCAAGAACCTCCCTGGCCGGCCCGTCCACCCGGTTGTTTTTCAGCGACGCAGGAGCGCCGTTTATCCTGAATTCCAGGCTCTTTCCCTTCGGCGCCTTTATTCCCGGCGCGATGGTTTCTCCGCCCGCAGTGAACAGTTCAAAGACCCCGCCAAAGAGGGCAAAGGGCGCCAGTATTATAACCGTGTAAAAGAGAGCCTTAAAAAAACCCGTCCTCTTATTCCGCAATGTTTTCCTCCTCCCATTTCCTCTCTTCATTGAGCAGCCTCTCTTCTGAAAACCCCTCGCTTTTAAATACCCTCTCATAAGCCTCTTTTATGCCTCTGCCTATCCTCACGGTAAAACTTCCGCCCGTGGCTGTCACAAGCCTTGACTTGAGCTTTATGAAATCTTTTCCCGTGAGCGCCCTGAAAAAACCGGAGAGCTCCTGTTCGTACCCGGTAATAACAACAACTCCCGTGAATGCCTTAAGCGGCCCGAGGCCGGCGCCCCCTTCAATTCCCTCCTGCCCCTCCTCAAAGGATATGCTGAGCTTTTCCGGCACAAGCCCCAGTTTTTCGGCTGCTTCGCGGCTGAATGCGGCAGCGTCCTTTTTATAGTCAACCTCGGATGTGAGAAACCTCATGACCTCGCGCTCAACCATGGCAACCTTTGCGTATGCTGTCATAAGAACGGCAAACTGGAAAATCCCAAAGAACAAAAGCAGCAGCACGGGCGCTATTATGGCTGTCTCTGTCATTGCCTGCGCCTTCGCGC
>DSBP01000336.1 GCA_011049465.1 bacterium
GATTGAGGACGGATATGTTGACTGGAACGTCAAGACCCCGCGCGGGCGGAGCATTGCGCCGGGTATTTACATGGCTGTGATTGAGGCGGAAAACGGGGAAGGTTATACTGAGAGAAAAATGGTGAAGATAGCGGTCCTCGGCCGCTATCTCAGTGATTGGTAGCAGGTTAAAATTTTAAAATGGTTTTGTTGATCAGCCAGGCGAGTTTATCGTTACCCGGCCCGGGCTTCAGCCTGGGATGTTTTTTTAAGGGCCGGATAAAGGCCCCCAAAACAACCTGTTCCGGTGCAGGGAGTAAAAATGGATAAAAAAACGATTAATGTAAAAAACGCTGTCTTGGCGGCTTCTGCTGTTTTGCTCACGGCCGGGCAGGTTCTTTTTTTCAGCGGCCTGCAGGTACAGGGGCTTGCTTTAAGCCTTGCTGCCGTTTTATTTACCGCGCTCTTATTTCCGCGGATAAGGGGCGCTATTGCGGGAATAAAGAACGGCTTATTTATTGCGTTGTTTGCGGCCTTTGCGGCCATAGCCGTATATCTCGCATCTTCCGGAACAGGCTATGCCCTCTGGTTTTTTCTCGCGTCTGCCGCGTTTCTTCTGCTTATGATGAGAAGCAGCGGCGGAATTTCCGGCCTTACAGGAATACAGCAGGAAAGCGCGAAGCCTGAAAAATGGGAAAAGTACTTTCTGATACTGCTCATTGCAATTTTATTTTTTACCCGTATGTTTATGCCCGGGCAGTATCCGGCGGGCGCCGGCGGCCACGAAGGCGAGATGCACCATTATGTAAATGACCTGAAAATTGAATATACAGGGCATTCCTTTCCCCCGAACATCAGTTTTCCCACGCTTGTTTTTTATCAGGGGATATTTGCCTCAAAGTTTTTTGGGGACGAGATCGGCAGTTACAGGCTCCCCTCGGGGTTGTGGGGCGCGGCCGGTATTATTGCTTTTTATTTCCTGGCGCGGGCGCTCTTTTCCCCGAGGGCAGCGGCATTTGCCGCGCTTCTTTTTGCAGCCTCAAACCTTCATATTGTCCAGTCGAGGTGGTTTTACGCGGGTACAATCCTCATTCCGCCTCTGCTTGCCGGTTTCGCTTTCATCATATACGGCATAAGGCACAGAAAATGGTATTTGTTTTTTCTGGCAGGGCTTGCAGCCGGTTTCGCGCTTCACGGTTATTTTCCGGGAAGGGGCGCGCCTCTCATTTTTTTAGCCTGGTTTTGCGCCTCTTTTGTCCTGTGGCGCGGTTTCCGCATAACAGCGCCACATTTTCTTGTGTTCTGGCTCGGTTTTGCCATAACAGGCAGCCCGGTTATTCTGTTCGCGTTGAAACACCCGCAGGTTTATTTCCAGTATATGACGCACGCCAATCCGAACACAGGGCAGGGGATTGGACGATATATAGAGACAATAGCGCTTAATTTCAGGGAATACGCCAGAGTGTTTCATTTCAGGTCTGACATGGATTATTCTTTTCAAATGGGCAGGCCTCCCATTCTTGACAGGGTGACGGGCGCGCTGTTTCCGCCTGCATTTTTTGCGGCGTTCTTGCTGTTTTTCAGGCCGGTTTCCGCCTTTATTCTGCTTGTCTTTTTCGCGGGGATGCTTCCCGCCATGCTCGGCGACGCGGGGTTTGACCACCCGACGCAGCGGAGAATGATAATGGCTCTTCCCGCGGTTTATCTTTTCGCGGCCCTTTCTTTTGAGGCGCTGCGCCGTGCCATTGCGCCGCCGCATAAAACAAAAACAGCGGTCATTTTTTTTATTTTATCCCTGACAGCGGCGTCCGCCGTGGTGATAAAATCCTCCCGGAATTTTTTCTTTGATTACTGCGGAAGCCCTTATCAGTCTATGATGTATGGCAGGCCGTTTTACGAGGGGGGGCAGATTTTTAAACGGAAAAAGCGGACATGCGCTCTTCGCCAGCCACTTTTTCCGGAGTGATGTGGCGGCTTATCCGCTTATGCCGCGCGGAGATGCTGTAAGGTATTTTGATTCATTTGACGAGTTTCTCACATATTCAGGGGATAAGCCGATTGCCGCGGCAGTTGACGGTTTTTTCGGTTACGCGGAGAGTTTTATAAAAACGGTTTATCCCGGGGCTGAGTTTAATGTCGTAAGGGAAGAGCGGTGCGATATGGCCGTAACAAAACAGGAGTTATTTCAGAATAAAACAGAGCCCTTTAAGGATTGCACATATATAACGTTGTTAAGGGCGGGAATTGATGACATCCGCGGGTTGAAGGGGTTAAATAAGGAAGACGGCGCCGGCGCAGATTATGCTGAAGGCGTTTTGATTGTGACTGAGGCGATTGAACCGGGAGGGCGGCTCAAAGGCTCATTTTTTTGCGGGGGCGGGCCGGTTGTATTTGAATTTCCTGAGGCGCGCTGGGAACTGTTTGTTGAGGGGCAAAAAACCGGAAGCGGAAGGCAAATCCGGCCCGTGCGCGGGATAAATACCATAGAATTAAAAAGCCGTTTTGCCGCGGCCGAAGGCGCGGCCGAGCCTTTTACCATAAATGAAAACGGAAAAATACTCGTTCCTCTGAAAATCAAGGAGCCCTACGGCCTTTATTCGTGCCACAGGCAGGGGCTGAATAATCTTGCGGGCAGCTGCCATTATGAAAAAAACGAGCTTTTCGCCATGCGCCGTTTTTATGGAAGCGAACCAATTGCGAACCCGGCGACGGTCCAATACAGAGGGTTTATCCGGGTGCCTGAGAGCGGGGTTTATTATTTTTCGGGAAGAAAAGGAAAGAACCGCATGTCCATAAAAATTGACGGCAGGGATGTTCATGACAGTATAAATAATATTTACAGGGTTCCTGTGAGCGTCAGCCTTGAAGCCGGCAGAAAGTACAGGTTTGAGGCGGTGTACTACCTTGAGGGGCCGATAGACTGCAGGGCATTTGTTTTTGAGTATAGAACTGAAGGAAGCAGCGGTTTTTCCATAGTCCCCGTCGAATGGCTGCTGCGTCATTAATGAACGACTACTCGGAAAACAGGGCAAAGACAACAGGACAAATAAAGCAGGACATACATAAGGGTTCGTGTTATAATTTACAAAACTAGGGATTTTTTTTGTATTTACGTCATATCAGGGAAGGCGTGTATGAAATCAATCAATGACCTTGACAGGC
>DSBP01000183.1 GCA_011049465.1 bacterium
CCTGATATGCGCATTGCGGTAAACAGTATAGCCGGCTGGGTTTATAAGAATAACAAGAGTCTTTTTATAAGGGACGCCAGGGCGATTAAGTATTATACGCCGGAAATAGACGGTTTATATATCCGGGGAGCGGCAATGATAGTGCCCGTGTCAGGCAAGGGTAAGGTATCGGGAATTATTGCTGTCACCAAGGAAAAGGGTAAATACAACAGGGATGACCTGTATCTGCTGACCATTTTATCGAACCATCTTGCGGCCTCTCTTGAGACGGCAAGGCTCTACGCGGATGTGAAGAGGGATTACATCAACAGTATTTACGCGCTTGCGGCCGCTGTTGACGCAAAGGACCATTATACACACGGTCATTCAGCGACTGTTATGAAGTACGCCACCAAAGCCGCGGAGAGAATGAAGCTTCCGCAGGGTGAAGTAGAGGATATAAAATACGCTGCGCTGCTGCACGATATCGGAAAGATAGGAATAAGCGAGACTATTATCAACAAGCCCGGAAAACTGACAAACGAGGAGTATTCCATAATAAAAATGCACCCGCAGCTTGGCGCGAATATTATATCAAAGATTGAGTCTCTAAAAAAACTGGTGCCGCTGGTGTTGTCGCATCACGAATGGTATAACGGCGCGGGATATCCGCTCGGCCTGCGGGGGGAGGAGATTCCTGTCGGCGCGCGTATAATCGCGCTTGCGGACGCGCATTCCACGATAACATCCAAGAGGCCCTACAGGGAAGAACGGTCGCTTGAATTCGCTTTGAAAGAACTGAGCCGGTGCGCGGGAACCCAGTTTGACCCTGCTGTTACCGGAATATTTATTGAAATGCTGAAAGAGGAGGCCCGGGAGCAGGAAGACGAGCTCAAGAAACAGAAGCGGGATAAAAAAGCCGCGGCAGAAGAGCAGATAAACGAACAGGATAAGAAGAGGCGGCTCAGGGTCAAATTTGACAGGAACATGAAGCGGCAGGGTGATGTTAAGGGAGATAAAGAGTTTTATTCATAGAGTTACCGACCTAAACCCGCGCAAGCCTAATCCCGTATATTCACGAGTCAACATCTGAACAGGCTCGCCGCCGATGTAAATCGGCAAAATTTCTCCGCTGCCCGCCCCGGCCCACCTCCGGTAAAATAGGACACTTTCCCCGCTATAACTGAAGGGTTGCTTCAACCGCAGTTTTTTAATTGTAAAACACCCTTTACTGTGATAATATCATAAATTAAACATACGTTCAGGAGGCAACTATGCAGTTAAAACTCGGGCTGCCGAAAGGCAGCCTTCAGGAATCTACGTTTAACATATTTAAAAAAGCCGGTTTTTCCATAAAGTCTGATTCCCGGAGTTATTATCCGTCTGTTGATGATGATGAGCTGTTTATCACGCTTGTCAGGGCGCAGGAAATGGCCCGGTATGTCGCGGAGGGCATATTTGACGCGGGGTTAACGGGAGAGGATTGGGTGGTTGAGAGCGGAGAGAGTGTAAAGACTGTCGATAAGCTGGTTTACGGGAAACAGGGGTTAAGGCCGGTAAGGTGGGTACTGGCGGTGCCGGAGAGTTCGCCGGTTAAAACAGTCAAAAATCTGGAAGGAAAAAGGATAGCGACAGAACTGGTTCAGGCCACGAAAAAATACCTGAAGAAAAACGGAGTCAGGGCAAAAGTAGAGTTCTCGTGGGGCGCCACAGAGGCGAAGCCGCCGCATCTTGCGGATGCTATTGTGGAACTGACAGAAACAGGCTCGTCGCTTAAGGCAAATAAACTCAGGATTGTTGACACGATAATGGAGTCCGTAACCGTGCTGATAGCGAACAAGAGAGCGTTTGCTGACGGGTGGAAGAGGGAAAAGATAGCAAACATACTGACTCTGTTAAAAGGCGCGCTGAACGCGGAGGAAAAAGTGGGATTGAAACTCAATGTCCGGGAAGAGGACATGAAAAAGATTCTTTCGCTTCTGCCCGCGTTGAGAAAACCTACAGTGTCGTGCCTGCTGGGTGAAAAAGAAAAGTGGCTTGCTGTTGAGGTAATTATTGACGAAAAAAAAGTGAGAAGCCTTGTTCCAAGGCTTATGAAAAACGGCGCTGAGGGGATAGTCGAATATCCGCTTAACAAGCTGATTTATTGAGGAGAAGAGTGAGTGCGGAGTGAATGGCGGAACGGAATGAAAAAAATATTTTTTTTTGTTATGTTGGCCTGTGCTGCATCCCCGGTTATGCCTGCGGAAGAAACGGATGACGCTGCGGAGTTTTACAGGTCTCTTACGGCATCGGCCGGTTTTAATTACAGGCCTGCTTTTGTGGACGTGGGTTACACTAAAAACAGGCTCTTTGAAGATATTAAAACCACGGCAGTTGAGTCTGTTCCCTTTGGTTTTCTTCTGACGTTTGCCGGTATATATATATGGGAAGCGGCCGGGCAGGGATGGGAACTCCGGCCAAAATTGGGCACCATTGAAGATTACAAACATGTCTATGCGGTCTCGGTAGGGGCCTTTGCGGCCCTGAATGTGCTTTTAAATACGTTGTTCTATTATGAATACAAGGATGATGGAGGAGGCGTAAAGTGAAGAAAAAACAGAGAAGGCCCAGAATTACCGTCAATTTTAACAATGTGATGTCGGAGAATATAGGGGCAAAAGGCGTTAAGGTTTCTGATATTTCCGCGCTGGGAAAAAGGATAAAGCAGGCTGCGAAAAACCTGAAGCAAAAGAGGGAGGACGCGTTTCTTGGTTTTATGTACCTGCCCTATGATGTCAAGGTGAAGGAAGAAGTTAAAAAAACAGCGGAACTGATAAGAGGGCGGTTTGAGAATTTTGTTGTCCTCGGAATAGGCGGTTCCGCTCTCGGCACAATAGCCCTGAAAAACGCGCTGAAGCACCCCTTTTACAATATGCTTCCCCAGGAAAAGAGAAAAGGCCCGAAATTATTTGTGATGGATAATATTGACCCCGAAACTGCCGTGGGGTTATTTGACGTAATTGACCTGAAAAAAACGGTTATTAACATAATTACCAAGTCGGGCGCGACTGCCGAGACCGTTGCTTTTATGAAGATATTATGGACGGCGCTGGAAAAAAAAGCGGGCAGGGGAAAACTGAAGGATCACATCATAATAAC
>DSBP01000288.1 GCA_011049465.1 bacterium
CTCTCTCCAACTCTCTCCCTTTTAGGGAGAGAGGGTTAGAACTTCTTAGAGGGCCGGGGTGAGGGTTAATGGCTTCGCTTTCCCGATTTCAAAACTCTTTCATTACCCCTATTCTTTTGCCCTATTTGCTTGATGTTCTCCATAATAAACTCAAGTACTGCTTCTATGTTTCCGTTTACTTCATTATTCCAGACTCGTATAACCTTAATTCCCATGTCTTCCATATATTTATCACGTTGTTTGTCTTTAACGTTTCCGGCGTGCTGGCCGCCGTCAATCTCCAAGACCACCTTCTTTTCAGGGCAATAAAAATCCGCGATATAGCCGCCTATCTGATGCTGCCTTCTAAATTTCAGCCCCATGCACCGCCTTGCCCTTAAGTACATCCAAAGCCTTCTTTCTGTGTCTGTAGCTTCTTTTCTTAATCTTTTTGCCAAAGGTGTCAGTTTTGTCATTTAGCCGCCTTTCTAAACATACTACCCTCTCTCCATCTCTCTCCCTGAAAGGGAGAGAGGGTTAGACATTCTCCTTCTCCCTCTCCCTCTCCCTTTTAGGGACTCTTTTCAGTACCCCCTTGAGGGGTAGAGGGCCGGGGTGAGGGTAATCAAACCTCACACCCTCTCTCCAACTCTCTCCCTAATAGGGAGAGAGGGTAACTACTTTAACACCGCCCCTTGCGCCCTTAAAAATAGGCGGAGAGGGAAAATTTGTGGTTTAACTCTGTTGACTCAAAAAACCTCTCTGTTATGAAAGCGTAATCAAGCCTGAGCAAAACACCGGCTATCGCGTATTTTATTCCCGCTCCAAACGTGTAATTATATGCCCGGCTCGCAAGGCCGTACGAATTGCCCGCCCTCAGGCTCACGGTCTTAAAAAACTCGGCCTCTGCGCCGGCCCTCAGGCTCATGTCCTCGGCCTCAACCTGCTCTCCGTCAATTGAAACCTTAAGGCTGTTGTCAAGAAAACCCGCGAGAATTCCAACCGACATTACCGACGGTATTTTTTCATTGCTTCCGGTTAACCATGTGAGCGACCCGAAAAAATCCCTGATGACAACACCGGCCGATAAGTAATCGGTAAAAACAAAATGCGCAGCGATATCCGAGCTTAAGCCCGTCGCGCTGTACCTGTCAAACCCTATGTTGATAAGCTTAAGCGCCGCTCCCGCGGATACCCCCTTAACAATCTCCCTCGCGTATGAAACCATATAGGCATTTTCAGTATCCGAGAAGAGGTAATACTCGGCTGTATCGCCGCTCCTGCCTTCTATGTTGTCTATGGAAAAGTTAATTATGCTGAACGAGAAGACGCCTATTTCCCCGGCCGGCACAACCGCTGTTATAAAATTAAAACGCCTGTCAGCGGTCAGCACGGATACCATGCTCCCTATGCTCAGCCTGTTCAGCGCGGCTGTCGCGGCAGGGTTCCAGTAGGCGGATGAGGCGTCATCATAATACGCGGCAAACGCGCCTGACAGCGAGGCTGCCCTTGCTCCGGCGCCCATCCTTAAAAACGCAGCCGCGCCGCCGCCTGTTCCCGTCACTGCCCAGAGATTCACGCTCAACAGCGCGAGAACCGCCGCAATGGAAGTTTTTTTCAGTATTTTCCCCATCAGTCTCCTCTTTCCCTGTTCACATATAAAAAAAGCAGGGCGGAGAATATCCGCCCTGCTTTTCGGATTGCTTATTTTCCTACAGCTATCTTTTTGGTAACGGCCCGCTCTCCCGCGGATACCCTAAGTAAATATATGCCGTTAGCGACTTTTGCGCCCATATCATTGACAAGCTGCCATTCAACAGTATTTACACCGGCCCTTACTGACGCCGCCGGTATGTCCCGTGTCCAGACCGGCCTGCCGCTTACATCGGTTATCAGTATCTTTACGTCCTGCTGTTTATCGGACGAGAAACGGATAAATGTGTTTTCTTCGCACGGGTTGGGATAGTTATATGTATTTGCCTCGTTGAGCGGCTCAGCAGCCGCGTCCTTAAACGATATCCCTGCCTTCTGGTAAATCACCTTTATTGTGCCGCTTCTCATGTGCGTGAATACTATGTCATTGAGCCCGTTGTTGTTGATGTCGCCTATTGCCGCCTCAACCGGGCCGTATGTCTTGTCCTCATCGTCAGACGCGGGAACCGTATGCGCCAGCCTTAACACGCCGTTTTCCTGCAGCAGTATGTCAATGCTGTCCGAATCCCTGTTTGCCACGACAATATCATTTAACCCGTCGTTGTTTACATCGCCCACAGCCATGCCATTCGGCCTCAACCCCTCAAGCTTGTAAACCACGGGCTCCTCAAAGCCGCCGATAAAACCCTTCTTAATGACAGATATGGTATTGTCAAAAAAGTTCGCCGTTATAATCTCGTTACTGCCGTCGCCTGTCACGTCCGCTATCCTGACCTTGCACGCGCCGCCGCCGGATACAATATCCACAGCCTTTACAAGGCCCGCGGCATCCATTTTAATTATGCTCACGCTGCCCGCGCCGTAGTTGGCGCTCGCGATTACAGGCTCGCCGGCCAGCGTCCCGATTGTAACGTCAGTGGGAGAGCCCGGCACCACAAGCTCGTATTTGTTCCAGGAGTTTTTCATTGACCGCGTGAATAAAACCACCTTGCTTTCGGAGTAAACAGCCACAGCCACATCATTTTTTCCGTCGCCTGTCGCGTCCCCGATGGCTACACCCACAGGATGACGGCCCGCTTCAAATGTCTGCGTCCCTGACCCTGTAAAAATCATCACTGTCCCGTCATCATAGTTTGTAACAGCGTAATCAGCCTTTCCGTCGCCGTCAATGTCGCCGGCAGCAACGCCCCTTGGCGACTTGCCCGCCTGAGAAACGGTTTTATTGCCGCCCGAGAATATGGCGATTGACGAAGATGTATCGCCGCTCCCATCCTGCCCTATCAGTGTTCCCGCGCCAAAATTAGCCACGATAACCTCGTTGCCCGTCCCAAATCCCACATCAGCAATGGCAATCCCCCGAGGATAAGAGCCCGAATCAACCGAGACAATGCTGAATTCCGCGAAGAGCACGCAGGTTAAAAATCCTAAAACCGAGAGAAGAATAAGTGTTCTTTTCATTTTTTCACACCTCCTAAAAGTATATAAA
>DSBP01000032.1 GCA_011049465.1 bacterium
GATATAATAATTTACAGCAAAAAAACGGAGGTTATAATGGCCAAAAAGAAGAAAAAAGAGAATAAACTCAGCTTCACAGGGATACAGATAATGGTTTTTGCTGTTTTTGGGGCTGCTGTCGGCATGCTGTTTTCTTTTGCCATGTATGACAATCTCTTCAGGCAGTACGTCAAATCTATGTATACATATGTGGAAAACGACTGGGGGCATCTCCAGTATTACGCGGGAAAAGGCACGGACCAGGTCATAAGGCTGAGGGACATGCTGGAAAAGGACAAGGTGAGGCACAGGCAGCCGGCATTTGACGCGGCAATTGACGCGCGCGCGAGGCTGATAGGCTCGGCCGGATATATTGACAAGACCCGTGCCATGCTTGAACTGGAAGAGGCCTTGAGCGGTGTTATGGAATGGTACAACAGCCGCATGGATTTAAGAAACAAGAGATTCAGCTACATAGAGTGGGGAATGATAACGGCCGAGTACCTTGATAATTACAACAGGCACAAGGAAAATTATGTCAACGCTGTAAAGGATTACAATTTCAGGATTGAGAGGTTCCCATTCAGGGGAATAGCGAAAAAGCTTAATCTTGAAAAGATACCCGCTCCGGAGACCTTTGTTGAGTCAGAGGTTGATTTGAAGCGGGAAAAATACACAAAAGATAATGTCTTTAGAATGGACCTTATGGAAGGAACCAGCAGCGCGGGCAGCTACTGAGGCTTAAGGTTTTTCTTAAGCCTTGGAGGAAAGTCCGGACTCCATGAAGCACGGTGCCGGCCGAAAGGCCGGGATTCCCGGAACAATGCCGGGAAGACGGAAAGTGCCACAGAAAATAGGTAGCCTCGAACCATTGGGCGGTGAAAGCCGCATCAGGTTCGGGGTGATAGTGAAAAGGCGGGGTAAGAGCCCGCCGCGTGTCCCCGTAAGGGGCACGGCACGGCAAACCCCTCCGGGAGCAAGGCCAAATAGCGGGCAAGCCCCCGAACAGCTTTAAACAGCTGCTTCGGGGCAGGAGAGCTTCACTCCTTACAGCCCGGGGTAGGCCGCTTAGATTGATGGCTGCACCCCCGTTTAAAGCGGGGTGACAGAATCCGGCTTATGCGCTGCGGGTTCCTTTCTTTAAAAAAAAAATGAGGCGGTTAATGTGCCTGTTGCCCGCCTCTTTTTTTATAACGGAGAATACAATGTACAATTTTACAGACATGCACCTTCACACAAAGTTTTCCTGGGATGCAGAGCAGGATATGATGGAACTTGCCCAAAAGGCAAAGGAACGGGGTATCAGGCATATCTGCGTCACGGAACATATTGACTTTCAGGACGGCCATATAAAAGGATACCAAAGTTTTGATTATGACGGGTATATATCCGCCATAAGCAGGGCAAGGGAAATATTTCCGTTTATCGGGGCGGGAATAGAGGCGGGAGAAATTCATGAATTCAAAGGCAGGTTTGAGGATTTTATAAAGGGAAAGAAGTTTGACTACATAATAGGCGGGCTTCATACCATAGAGGGTGATACGCCGGTTTATCCCGAATACTTCAAGAAGTTCGCGAATTACAGGGACGCCTATATGCGTTATTTTGAGGAGAAGTATAAACTTGTGTCGTGCGGCGGTTTTGACGCGGCCGCGCATCTTACGATTGTCCACAGGACAGGAGCGGCGTTTTACCCCGAATTCAGCTACGCCTCCTTTAAAAATGAGATAGATGACATACTGAAAATGCTCATAAAACAGAGCATAGCGCTTGAGGTCAACGCATCGGGCTTAAGGGCAAAGGCGAAAAACATAATACCTGACGCTGATGTTATACGCGCCTATTTGTCGCTGGGGGGAAAGCTGATAACAGCCGGCTCGGACGGGCACTCTTTAAAGGATTCGTTTGAAGGGCTTGAGACGGTTTATGAAACACTGAGCGCGCTCGGCGTTGAGGAAGTGGCTGTATATGAAAACAGAGAGCCGAAGATGGTAAAAATCATGAAGGAAAAGACGGGGGCCGCGGATGAGAAAAAATAAAAGACCCGGAGCTGCCCCGGCATTCAGGCTCATTATATTTGATTTTGACGGTACGCTTGTTGATTCTGTGCCGAGCATACATAAAAACGTGAATCAGATGGCGAAGATGTACTCCAAAAGGGAGGTAAGCAGAAAAAGAGTCATCAGGGCGGTTGGCGCCGGGCTTAACGCGTTTTTGACGGAGATTTTCGCGCCGGAGACAGAGAAAATGGGGATTGAAAGAGTGAGGCGCGATTACATAAGGCTCTATAAAAAAAATCACAACTACGGGCTGAAAACATATCCGGGAGTGAGAGGGACGCTGAAATATTTAAAATCAAAGGGCGCGAGGCTCGCTATCATATCGAATAAGCTCGGGCTGTTTGTCAAGAGCTCCTGCTCTTACGCCGGCATAAGGAGATATTTCAGCGATATAATCGGCAGGGGCGATTTTAAAAAAGACAAGCCCGACCCGTTTCCGGTAAAACACCTTATGAAAAAATACGGGGTTCCGGAAAAAGAAGTGCTTTTTGTCGGCGACAGCTCGTATGACGTGGAATGCGCCAAAAACGCGGGCGTTAAGTCGGTTTATCTCACATTCGGATACGGCGACGCGAAAAAGACAAAGGCGCTGAAGCCTGATTATACCTTTGCCGGATTCCGTAAAATAGCCGGATTGATATGATTGTCTTAAACAGCGTACTGCCGGCGTTTATAATAATAGCGCTCGGGTATTTCCTTAAACGCAGGGGAATAATTAAAGACGAGACCGATTCGTTTATCAATAACCTTGCCTATTACCTGGTGCTGCCGTGCATGATATTTGCCGCGATATACAAGACTCCTTTTAAAGAAATCTTCAACCCGGGCGCGGTCGCGGGGCTGTATCTGGCTGTTTTGGTTGTTTTCGGGATAGCGGTTCTTATCTCACCGGCGCTGCCGCAGAAAAAGAGGGGCGTGTTTGCCACAAGTTCTTTCCGTTCAAATATCGCCTACATAGGTTTCCCCATAGCATACAGCCTTTACGGACAGGCAGGGCTGGGAAAGATAAGCGTGATAACCGGATTCATGGCGCC
>DSBP01000074.1 GCA_011049465.1 bacterium
CCTTGTTTGAATTTACAGAATAGTGTATCTCCATGGGTCCGTCATGGGGCGAGAACGGATTTGGAGTCATCTTTGCGTAGTCAAGCCCCAATTCCTTTACGCTGTCAATTACAGCGTATTCCGAAAACCCGCTGATTCCGACGCTTATGGAACCGCCCGCTTTTGAACCGCCTATTGCCTCCCATTTAAGGGAACCCGCGCTCCACAACCCGATTGTGGCTGTCGCAGTGTCAAAAACAGATAAAAGCGGCAGAGTCATTGTGACATTTTGTGTAAAATTAAATCCATCGGTCAGCCTGTAAACATTTCCCAGCACCCTCGCGCTGCCTGCCGCGGCCATGCTGCTTGACGGCGCGTACTTTTTCATGGTAATTTTTGTCAGTGAATTGGCCGGATCGGCCGCGCCTGCGGGTATTTGAAGCGCGAAACCCGCGTAATCCTTTACATTGACCTCCCCATAAGAAGGGTTCAGCCGCTGGTAAACAGGAACGGTAACAGAGCCTGTCCTGCCGAGCGCCGCAGCCCTTACTGCTGCTTCGCCTATATAATCGGTTGTTACTGTCAGCACGCCCGACTGGGTAATGGTCCCCGCCTCCGCAGGAACCAGAGACCAGACAAACTGGGCCTCAACATTATTTCCCATGCCGTCAAGATATACGGCGCTGAACTGATACGGGCCGCCTATATTTTCATTATATATGTCTCCGGAAGGCGGCGTTACGGTTATTCCCCCGCCTGATGCCTCTGTCAGCGTAAAATCGGCTGTCTTTGTCTCAGACGCCAAAAGCACTATATACACCTGCGCCGGCACAGCAGAATATCCTGTCTTACGCGCCTTAACCGTGTAATTTCCCGGCAGAAGCTGCGCTAAATAGGTTCCTGCGTCGGCGGTCACAGTCGTGTATACGGGCGTATCAGGCGATGTCTGCTCAAAGACCTCAACAACCGCGCCTGCCAGAGGGTTCGCGCCGCTGCTTATGAGCCCGCTTATTGTGCCTGTCGTTACAAGCGGTGTAAGGCCGGCTGACACGTTAACCGTGTTTCCGTTTGTGAGCACGGGCGTTAAACCGTTATATGCCGCATAGCCTGTCTTTGATATGGTTATACTGTAAATATCTTCCCTCAAAGCCGTGATTGTAACCCCTCCTGCCGCGGATGTAAAACCGCTTCCAGGAAAAGAGGTTGTCATTCCAAGCAGGGATATATAGGCGCCCTGAACAGGCGCCGATGTTGCTATGTCGGAGACATATACATATACAGCCGCGTTATCCGGAACCGGGTTTGCCGTCATGACAAAATCATTGTCCGAAGACTGCTCTCCGCCCAGCGTAAAACTCACCGGTATTGATGACGGAGCTGAAGTATATCCCTCCTTAAAGGCCGTCACTGTGTAATCCCCTGTCCCCGTGTTTAAGGAATACTCGCCGAACGTCCCCGTATATGTCTCAACAGGGCTTCCGGCTGTCGGAACCGCCCTCACAAGAACGCCCGACATTCCCGCGCCGCTTAAGGTCACAACACCGCTTATCTGGCAGGCCTGCTCCTGCATTGTGAAGTTTCTTGCCTTTGTCTCTCCGTTGTTAAGCGATACTGACACAGGCGCGGGAGCGGTAAAACCCGGCTTTGATACTGTCACTATGTAATCGCCGTCATCAAGGCTCATCGTGTAGTTCCCCGAGGAGTTTGTGTTCGCCGTCTTAAAGTTTGACGGATTGCCGTTTTCTTCCGCCCTGACAACAGCTCCTGCTATGCCCTGGCTTGAGCTGTTGGTTACGGCCCCGTTTAAGGTGTTTGCCAGTTTGGTAAGGACAACCGGCGCCGCAATAATATGCTCATTGTCTCCCGGCGCGACTGAAGCCGTAAGAAATGCCGTTGTATATCCGGCTTTTGAGACAGTAATATTCCAGTCCCCGTTTACACTTCCTGCGTAAAACAAGAAGGAGCCATTGCCCTGTGATACTGCTGACGCGGTATACGTTGTTCCGCTGTAAACCGCGAGTATCGAAGCGCCGCTGAGCAGCGCCGAATTATTATCACGAACTATGCCCGAGACAGAATATCCGCTTCTTTCAAGCTGAATGGATAACTGCACTGTCGCTCCCGCGTAAGGCATGATAAAGGGCTCAACCACAGTGTCAAAACCCTCCTTCATTACCCGCACCCGGTAATTGCCCGGCGGCAAATCATAGTAAAACATACCCTCTTCACTGGCCGTATATGGGAAGATATTCGCGCTCCCGCCGGTTTCCGTCTCAAGAAATATAATGGCCTCGGGTACAACAGTCACGCCAAGCGGCCCGTCTTCCCACACGCTTATCTCCAGGTCTGTCTGGCCCGGATGATAATGCCAGAACCTCCGCACCTCGCTCTTCGCGCCCCTGCCCGTATTGTCCAGCGCCACGACATACCATTCATAATCATTGTTGTTCATCGCTATATTAGCGGGAACTGTAACGCTGGTTCCCGTTGTATTTGCGCTCCAAAAAGGCACAATCGCCGAACCTTCACCCAAAAACCCGCCCTCCTCAACCTTCATCAGGAAGACCGCGTAGCTGTTCGCTCCTGAAGCAGCGTTCCAGCTCAACACTACATCAGCGGGCCTTGTTATTGAACCCCCTGCGTCAGGCGAGACAAGCACAGGCGCATCGCATGATGCCGCAGGCAGTACCGTAAATGACCTCAACCCCGAAAAAGAGGACGAGAGCATGGACGGACTTCCGCAGTAGTTATTTATGACTGCCCATGAATAGGTCAGCCCCTGCATGAGCGGCGGCGGGTTTACCTTGTCATAATACCCGGCGGGATCCGGCTCCCCAAATTGTATGGATGACTGGTTGGTGGTCGCTGCCCATATTACATTCGCGTTGAATGTAATTGAGCCCGCGTCCATGTCAATCTCAGCCTTTGAGTCAAAGACCATAATCGTATAATAAGGAACACCGCTGACCTGCTGCCATTGAAAGACAGGCTCAAGGTTGTTTAACGCGGCGTTGGCAGCCGGGGCAATGTATGAAGGATTGGTATCCGTCTCAACATAAAGCCTGAACTCCCTTGAGACCTCATTTGTAA
>DSBP01000193.1 GCA_011049465.1 bacterium
AATTATAGCAGAATAAACTAATGGAGGTTTGTTATGAAAAAAAGCCTTGTCGCATATATTGAAAGAGACCCTGATACACAGCTTCTTATCGGAGAGGTGCCCGGCATACCGGGAGCCCACACTCAGGCGGAGTCAATGGACGAATTGATAGCGAACCTGAAAGAAGTGCTTGAGCTCTGCCTTGAAGAACAAAAGAAAAGCAGGATAAAAATACCTCAATTTGTGGGTGTTCAGGAGATTGAGGTAAGCATTTGACAAAAATTCCTGTTATTCCGCCCCGAAGAATTGAAAAGGCCTTGTTTGAACTCGGATTCCGCAAAACAAGGCAAAAGGGAAGCCAAAGATTTTAAAGGATATAAATATTTCTGCTGAACAGTTTACGGAGATTCTTGGCAGATGAGGCCCGGTAACCCCAAAATACCCGGTAAAACAGTTATTAAAGCTTTATAAACCCCCGGAGGAACGATGAAAAGAACAATACTTCCGCTGATTCTGTTTGTTGTGGTTTTATCTTCCTGCGCCACATTGAAGAATGTGCTGGATATGGCGCAGCCTCTTCCTTACAGGCTCATTTCAAGCGACCAGCTTGTGCGGGAGGCTGCTTTGAAGGAGTTTTTTGAACTTGGCGCCGCGGAAAAAAAGGATGTGGTGCTTGAGATAGTCAGGATATTCGGCAGGGAAAAAGACCCTGTGGCGCGGGCGCGCATACTCACCAACCTTACGGACCTTAAAACAGGCGTCTATGTGATAGTGCCGCTGATACTCGCGGCAAAGGAGAATGTTGACATAAAGGATTTTTCTCCGGTTATTGACTTCATAAAGGGGATGAAGCCCGATCCCGCGGACATCACATCACTGATAAACCTGCTCTCTGACCCGCAATGGGAAGTGCGGCTGATGGCAATGACCGCTCTCTCAAACCTCGCGGGGCACGCTGAGCTTGCGTTCCCGTTTATCGCGGAGTCAATGAAGGAATTCGGCGCTGACCCGGCAAAGTATTACGAGGTATTTGACAACCTGCTGAAAATCAACCCTGAGATGGCTGTCACAAAGCTCATACTCGACCTTAAGGACCCGGACTCGCAAATCAGGAGGAACGCGCTTGAAAAACTTATTGAGATGCGCGCGTACCTGAGCCCGAAACTGGGGGCAGTAAAGGAGATTGTGCCCGCGTTTATACGCTCGCTCTACAGCGAGGACGGGGAGCTGGCAAAAATGGCCGAAGATACGCTGAAAAAAATCAATGACCCTGAGGCTAAAAAGGCCCTTGAGTCATATATCGGGATGGGCAAGACAGCGCTCAAGGCGCTTATGGGTTTTGCCGGCAAGCAGATGGAACAGCTCTTTAAGGCGCAGGAAGACGGCCTGATGAAAAAGCTTGAACGCTATTATGATTCAATGGGGTATAAAAGGCGATGATTGTGGATAAAAAAAAACCGCCTTACCTTGATACTTCGCTCTCTTTTGAAAAGAGGGCGGACAACCTGATTTCTCTCATGACAGTTGAGGAAAAACTGTCACAACTACTTCATAAATCAGCGGCTGTGGAGCGCCTGAAAATTCCGGCTTATGACTGGTGGAACGAGTGCCTGCACGGAGTCGCGCGCGCGGGAAAAGCCACTGTATTTCCGCAGGCAATAGGCCTTGCCGCCTCCTTCAGCGAAAAGCTCTTTAAGGAAATCGGAACTGCCATATCGGACGAGGCGCGCGCAAAGCACCACGACGCCCTTAGAAGGGGAAAAAGGGAGAGGTATTACGGGCTTACATTCTGGACGCCGAACATAAATATTTACAGGGACCCGCGCTGGGGGCGCGGGCAGGAGACATACGGCGAGTGCCCTTATCTTACCTCGCGCCTCGCTGTTACATTTATAAAGGCAATGCAGGGAGACGCCAAAAAATACCTCAAGACAGCGGCATGCGCCAAGCATTTTGCCGTTCACAGCGGGCCGGACAGTGAGCGCCACACATTTGACGCGGTTGTGTCAGAGTCGGATTTCAGGGGCACATATTTGCCCGCTTTTGAGGCGTGTGTAAAGGAGGCGCGCGTCGAGTCTGTCATGGGCGCGTATAACAGGGTTTACGGAGAGCCTGCGTGCGCTTCAAAAAAACTTCTGGATGATATATTGAGAAAAGAGTGGGGGTTTAAGGGCCATGTTGTCTCGGACTGCGCGGCCATACAGGACATTTACCTCCATCACAAAACAGAGCGCGGCGCAGAAGAGGCCTCTGCAGCCGCGTTAAAAGCGGGCTGTGACTTAAACTGCTGCCTTGAGGACTGTCAAACACCCGGGCTCGCGATGAAGCGCGCGTTCGCGAAGGGGCTGATAAGCGAAGCGGACATTGACAGGGCATTGAAGCGCCTGCTTATGACGCGTTTAAAGCTGGGCATGTTTGACCCGCCGGAAAAGGTGAAATATTCGCGGATACCGATGAGCGTTGTCTGCTCGGATAAGCACAGAAAACTGGCTCTTAAAGCGGCGCGCGAGTCAATGGTGCTTCTGAAAAACGACGGAATCCTGCCTCTTGAGAGGAAAAAACTCCGCTCAATAGCGGTAATCGGCGCGAACGCGGATGACGTTGAGGCTTTGCTCGGAAACTATTCGGGCGAGCCTGATGCGCCTGTAAAGATACTTGATGGCATAAAAAAGGCAGCGGGTAAAAACATAAAAGTGAGTTATACGCCGGGCTATCTCTCTGTAAACGGGGAGTCACGGGACGGGTTTGAAGCTGCTCTTAACGCCGCGTCAGCGGCTGATATGTGCGTGGCTGTCATGGGCATGACGCCTAAGGTGGAGGGAGAGGAGTGCGATGTGGCGGATGAGCGCGTCTCGCTCAACCTGCCGGGCGTCCAGGAAGAACTGCTTGTTGAGCTGGCACGGCTTAACAAGCCTATTGTGCTTGTGTTGACAGGCGGCGGCTGCCAGGCATTCGGCAGGGCTGAAAAAGGGATAAGCGCGGTAATCCAGGCCTGGTATCCGGGCGAGTCCGGCGGCACAGCTGTGGCTGACGTGATTTTCGGGAACTACAACCCGTCAGGCCGCCTGCCAATAACATTTTACAGAAG
>DSBP01000149.1 GCA_011049465.1 bacterium
GCATAAGGCTTCTCAGCGGGTATCATAAAGACAGGGAGCAGTGGAATGAGTTTTTCAGGCCGAAAAAGGTCAGGATTAAGCTTAACAACAGGACAATCGCGTATGCCGATCTCTCGGATAACATGAACTGGCAGACTGTCAAATTTACAAGGCCCGTGACAGTAAGGCCCGGCGATAAGATGAGAATAGAATTTCTCGAGGTATTTCCCGAAATCAGAAGGGAAAACGACGCGAGAATAGCAATAACCCAGATCGCGCTCATGGGGAAAGCGGAGTAGCAGGAGGAAAGTTTCAGGTTTCATGTCCGAAGCCCCAAGGCCCAAGCCCAAAGTTCTAAGCCCAAAGTACAAAGTACAAATTACAAAGTACACTGTTTTCCCCCGCGGAGGTTGAATTGTTTCTGCCTACTACAAAAGAAGAGATGCGTTTGCTGGGGTGGGACGCGTGTGACATTATAATTGTGACAGGGGATGCGTATATTGACAGCCCGTATTCGGGCGCGGCTGTCATAGGAAGAGTGCTTCTTGACGCGGGGTATAAGGTTGGGATTATAGCGCAGCCGGATATAAACTTAAAACTTAAAACTGAAAACTTAAAGTTTAAAACCGAAGAACAAAAACAAACAAGTCATATTGATATCGCGCGGCTCGGTGAGCCGCGGCTTTTCTGGGGTGTTACATCCGGGTGTGTGGATTCAATGGTATCCAATTTTACGGCAGTCAAAAAACCGAGGCGCAGTGATGATTTTACTCCCGGAGGAAAAAACACAAAACGGCCCAACCGCGCTGTTATAGCCTACTCGAACCACATCAGGTTCCATTTTAAGGGGACAAAGCCGATAGTTTTGGGCGGTATTGAGGCATCGTTGCGCAGGATGGCGCATTATGACTATTGGGACAACGGGCTGCGGCGTTCAATACTCTTTGACGCAAAGGCCGATTACCTTGTATATGGCATGGGAGAGCGTGCGGTTCTTGAGCTGGCAGAGGCGCTTGATAAAGGCGGCGATGCCGGACGGATAAGGGGAATCTGTCATATATCCGCCAAAAAACCCGGGGAATGCGTTGAACTGCCCTCTTTTGATGAGTGCGCCGGGGACAAGGAAAAATTCACAGAGTCATTCAGGCTGTTTTACAACAACAATGACGCGCAGACGGCAAAGCCGCTTGCGCAGCGTCAGGACACACGGTATCTTGTCCAGAACAGGCCGTCTGAGCCGCTGACAGAAAAGGAGCTCGACCGTGTTTATGAACTTGATTATGAGTATGATGCCCATCCGTATTATAAAAAAATGGGCGTTATAAAGGCGCTTGACACGATAAAGTTCTCAATAACATCCCACAGGGGGTGTTACGGCGAGTGCAATTTCTGTGCGATTACAACGCACCAGGGCAGGGTGGTCTCCTCCCGCTCAGAAGGCTCAATTCTCAGGGAGGCCGGGCGGCTTGTTAAGCTCAAGGGGTTCACGGGAAACATCTATGACGTGGGCGGGCCCACGGCAAATATGTATAAAACAGGCTGTTCGAAAATCAAAGGCGGCCACTGCGCCAATAAGCGGTGCC
Organism: bacterium; assembly: GCA_011049465.1. Lineage (GTDB taxonomy): Bacteria > Oederibacteriota > PGYV01 > PGYV01 > DSBP01 > DSBP01. The sequence continues at coordinate 1,563 of DSBP01000149.1, forward strand.
TTTATCCCGGCACATGCCCGTCCCTCATTAACAGCCACGAGGCACAGATAGAGCTTCTTGATAAAATAAGAGAGATAAAAGGGGTTAAGCGCGTCTTCATAGCCTCGGGAATAAGGCATGACATGGTTATGGCGGATAAGCGTTATGGCCCCGGTTATATGGAAAAACTTGTCTCGCATTACACATCAGGGCAGCTGAAGCTGGCGCCTGAGCACTCACAGCCCGCTGTCCTCAGCCTGATGGGCAAGCCGGATGCCGGTTCAACGGCAAAGTTCAGGGAGCGGTTTTATCTGATAAACAGGGAAAAGGGGATGAAGCAGTTTCTCTCGTACTATTTGATAGCCGCTCACCCGGGGTGCGACGATGGGGATATGAGAAAATTGAAGGAGTATTTGAGGGCTGAGTTGAAGGCAAACCCGCAACAGGTACAGATATTCACGCCCGCGCCCGGCACCTGGTCGGGAGTAATGTACTATACGGAAAAAGACCCGTTTACAGGCAGAAAAATATTTGTGGAAAAAGGGCAGAAGGGGAAGGAAAGGCAAAAACACATTCTAAAACCGGCATAATTTATATTTTATATTTGATAATTAAAACAAATACAAGCATTAATGCCCGGTGTAATCTCTAACTATAAAATATAAAATTTCAAATTTAAAATGGTATTAAATCATCTCCCCAGCCACTGCTTTATCTGCGGGTCGTTGGGGTTGCGTTTTAGGTATTCTTCCATATACTGTTTTGCCTTTGCCATGTCTTTCAGATAGTAAAAGGTGAGGCCGAGTTTTTTATAGAGCCCCGCGTTGTTTGGTTCCGCTTTCAGGGCCGCGTTGTAATAGCGCGCCGCGTACTCAAAGTTTTTGTTCCTGTAATAATGGTCGCCGTAACGCTCGTGCTGGGAGAGTTCTGAAGCCTGCTGCTGCGCGGCAGGCTGCCTCGCGGGCTGAGCTGCGGGTTTTTCCTTTGAGGGCTCCGCTCCGAATGCTATCACAACGCCCGCTCCAAAATAGGGGCCCGAGAGGTCTATGGATCCGGCTTTAAAAATCTTTTCGCCGGCAGGGTCAACGAGCTTGAATACCCCGGAGTCCGGATAGGCGATAGGCGCGCTTGCTATCCTGTAGCCGCCAAAGAGAGAGACGCCCACTACTTCATGAAACATGTATTCAATGCCAAGTTCTATGTTGCCGCCAAAAAATGTGTCGGTGAAATCAACGGCGCTGTAACCGTAGTCAACAAGGGTAAGCGAGCTGTTGCCCGGGTTTACCGCGTCCCAGACACCCTTGACAGAAGTAAGGTGCGACGCGACAGCAGGGTTGCTTGTATCCGCCCAGATTTCCCAGTAGCTTGAGTAGTGGAGGAAGGCTCCGCCGTCAGCGCTTAAAAATACCGAAAAACCCTTTGCCACGTTGAAATGGTAGGAAACACCGAGCCCGAAATACCCCGTGGAGAGGGCAAGGTGGGAGTCAAATGTATCGGCGCCGCCAAGC
>DSBP01000035.1 GCA_011049465.1 bacterium
CCTTTGTCTCGCCGGAGACATTTTTCCACGTGCCGGTTGACTGCATCTTTGCCATCAATTCAACGGCCTTTTCAGGCTGAATCATCGTCTCTATGTAATATTTTACCTCTATGCGGTTTTTCATGAAATCCTGCCTTTTTTATTTATGCCCGTATAAGCGCGGCTTTTTGCTCCCGCCTTTCCGCTTTGAGACGGACACAAGGCCCGTCTCTACGAATACAAAACAAAATACAAACATTACTTTCGTAGAGAAGGGGCTCGTCCCCTTCTCGTCTTTAAAGGGGCTCGCTCGCCGGCCGAAATCTTGATGAAGGCCGGCCCCCTTCCTTTCGCTTAGAGACGGGCACAAGGCCCGTCTCTACGAATACAAACAACAAAACACGAATATTATTCCCGCCTTTCGCTTTGAGACGGGGGGAACCCCGTCTCTACATTTCGGGCTTAACCTTCAGAAAAATCTTCTCCAGCATCATGAGAAATATGGTCCTGGCATTTTCCCTGCTTGAGAGCTTTATTTTTTTGTCCGCGTCTTTGATGATATCCAGTATATCCACATACGAAACACCCGAGTAATTCTTCACCTGCGCCTTGACCGGCCACAGCGCCCTCGGGTTATTGTTCAGCAGCCTTATGGCGGACTGCTCGTCGTTTTTCGAGAGATAATACCTCACCCCGAAAATCTTTCTTATCCTGTCAAATACCGCGCCCATCAGGGCCTCGGGCTTTGAGGAATCAAAAATCTTTTCCGTCACAGCGTATGCCCTTGCCGCGTCAGCAGCGCCCACAGCGTCTGTCAGCGCCCATACGTCATAGCCCCTGTCAACGCCGCGCGTGTCCGCGAAATCCTCCTTTGTGATGAGCGCCCTCTCCCCGGAAAAGAGAATCATTTTTTCAAGCTCGTTTTTAACCGCATGCGCGTCGCTGTTTGACTCGTCAATTATGTATTCAAGCACATCCGCGTCAATGGTCTTTCCCCTCTCAGCGAGGTACGCGGCGCACCACTTCCTCATGCCCGCCGTGTTCCCGCCGGAAAAAACTTTAATACCGGCCGCAGGTATGTTAAAGGCCGCGAATTTCTTTTTAAAATCCCTCTCGTCCTGGGATGATGTGAGGACAAAATGGCAGAACGCAGGGGCCCCGGCCACAAATTCAAGAAGCTTTGTATATTCGTCCTTGAGAAGCTTGTTGAAGTTTTTGACAACCACAAGGGCCTTCGGGGAAAAAAACGAAGGGGTCATTGCTTTTTCAATTATTTCCTCAACAGAAGGCCTGTTCTGGCTGTCGTTAATATCATAGGAAAAACAGGCTGACGGGTCGAGGCTCTCTTTCAGGTGTATTTCCTTCAGCTCCCGGACAAACTCCTCTTTGAAGAGCTCGTTGTCTCCCAGAAGCCAGTACGCAGGCAGAATCCCGCCTTTGTCAGCGCCCATTTCTAATCCTTCATTTCAAAAAATGTGACAGAAGCGAGTTTGCCGTTAATATACAGTTCTATATGATAAAGCCCCTCTTCGGCGGGAAGGCTCTGCTGCCCGAACTCCCTGAACATTCTCTGTATGCCTATATGATTGGCGAATACGTGAGGCACAAAACGCCTTCCTCCGGCCATTACCACAGACGAAGAATCGGACTTTGACCATGACCTTACTGTCTCGCTGATTATTTTTCCCTCCGGCGCGACCCACCTGCACTCAAATACAAAATTTGACGTGTCAGAGAGCTCCCCTTTGCCCGAATAAAAACCAAAAGGGTTAATGAAATCATGGGGCTTATAACCCATGCTTATGCCGCTTGACTCAAGCGGAAAGAGAATGTAGGCCCAGTACTGGACCGCCTGGTGCTGGCCGCGGTAAAACCAGTTTACGCTGTCAGCCGGATAGCCGTTGTCTATCAGCCCGCTGCATGTTGTCATGTGCCCGATTATATAATCTTTTCCCTGCGCGTAAGAAGCGTGGAAAAATAAGATAAATAAAACCATTACAACCGGGAACGCAATCACTTTCTTCATCAACTCCTCCGTTAATCCGGATTAAACCCGCGGCCCCGCGCTTACCAGCCGCCTATTACCCTTCTCACAACGCGCGACGCAAGCTTGTCAAGCACCCTGTTCCTGCCCAGGTTTTCATCTTCAACGGGCATTCCAAGGTCATTGGTCACAAAATATGTGGTCTCTTCCCATATATTAAGCTCTTTCCACAGCAGTTTTTGCGCCATGTTGTCAAAAAATATGATGTCAAGGTAGATTCTCAGCCTGTATTCCTGCGCCACCTGATTGACATCAAAACGGATGGGCGTAATCACATATTTGGTTATCCGGCACTTTACAATACTGTCGGCCTCGCGCTCGTCTTTTATCGTCACCTTTCCGTCATTTATGAATTCATCGATTGTCTTCTGCGTCACATACTGCTCAATATTGAAACGGTCGGTTTTATTCACAAAGATCGGCACGCTGACGGATTTTATGTACGCAGGCATATTTACCTGGGGCGTATATGTCGCGCATGAAGCAAAAATAAACGCCGCCATTGCAACCGCGCCGTAAAACGCGCATCTTTTCATCCTGTCCTCCGGTTTGTCCGTATTTTTATTATTTTACCACAATATTAAGCAGTTTGTCAGGGACAAATATCTTTTTAATCACCTGTTTTCCCCGCGTGAATTCCGCCGTCTTTTCATCCTCAAGAGCCGCCTTTTCCGCATCTTCCTGCGAACAGCCGCGCGGAAGGCTTGCCCTGCCGCGAATCCTGCCGTTAACCTGTATCACCAGCTCAATATTCTCCTCAACCGTGAGCGCAGGGTCAAACGCAGGCCACGCCTGCCTGAATATGCCGGGCTCTCCGCCTGTCCTCTCCCACATCTCCTCGGCAAAATGCGGCACAAAGGGCGCGAGCATAAGCGCCATATTGCGCAAAACAAGCTTCGCGAGCTTTGGGCCCGGCTCTGCAGCGCTGAAAGTGTTGAAAAGCTCCATGAGCGCGGCTATCGCCGTATTAAACTGCTGTTCCGCGCCGATATCATTTGTGACTTTCTGTATGGACC
>DSBP01000033.1 GCA_011049465.1 bacterium
CTTTCAACCTTTACGGCCCTTGCCTTGCGCTCATAAACACGCGCGAAATAATATTCGGAAAAATCCAGCGTAAGAGCCTCTCCCTCGCCGCCGGTCATCCTTCGTTCAACCCATGCCGTGTCAAGCCTGCCGTCAACAAGGTTTGAAGCGGCGTGCTCGTCATCAAGGTTTGAAGTTGCAATAATACCAAAGGGCACAAGGTCGCGCAGTGTCCTTATCTGGCCTATGGAATTGGATTTTGAGTATACGATATTTGTTTCAGGCACCGCGCTTAGATACATCGGCCCCGCAGGCTTTGGAGCCGCGGGTTTTGCGGCCGGCCTTGGCGTAGCCGGGTCAGGCAGTTCAGGCGCAGGCGCTGCTCCAAACCCAAAAGGGTCATCCGCTCCCGCGTCCATCCCCATGTCCATTCCAAAATCCATTCCAAAATCATCCGCTCCGGTTTCCGGAGCCGCTCCAAACAGGAGGTCATCATCGCCAAATCCGGAAGGCGCTGTCGCAGCCCCTGTTGTGCCCGCGTCCATTCCAAAAAAGAGGTCATCTTCAGCCGCGCCTGCTGCCCCGCCCGGTTCCGCCCCGAATAAGAGGTCATCATCCGAAAACCCGGCAGCTCCTTCGCCCGGCAGTCCGCCGCTGTCAGCGGAAGCCAGCGGGTCATCCGCACCCATATCCATCATCCAGCTCATATCGTCATCCACGGCAAAAACAGGGACAATCAGAACAAGAACGGCAACGGAAACAAAGATTTTTTTTATCATAACATTCCTCCTGTAATTATGAATAACGCTTTAATTATAACATCTTTTTTAATACGGTCAACATGAAACTGTATGAAAACCCTGCAGTTGATATTTGATATTGTATATTTGATAGTTAAACATACGACAAAAACAGAAATTTCAGACTATTCCTTACCCTTTTTCTTCAACAGCCTCACTGCAGGTTTAAGGGGCTTTCTTTCCCCTGCGAAACGCTTTTTCACCCTTAAAAGCTCAAGGGTCAATTTAAAATCATCCGGCAGGGGCGCCCTGAAAGACTCCTCTTTTCGCGTGCCCGGATGCCTGAACGAGACAACCGCGGAGTGGAGCAGCATTCTTTTGACAGCCGCGGGCGCGCCTTCTGCCTTCATCTTTTCATAAGACGCTCTCTTTGCCTCGCCCACAGCCTCAATCCTGTCATAAACCCTGTCCCCTACTACCGGATGTCCTATTGCCGCAAAATGAACCCTGATCTGATGGGTTTTTCCGGTTTCAGGAAATACCCCGGCAAAAAAACAATTCCCGAAATTTTCCTCCACCTTATACCGCGTGACAGCCTTTTTTCCGGACTTCTCATCCACGGTCATCACCCCGCTCTTTTTCCTGAGCGGCGCAAGCGGCAGGTCAATTACCCCTGATTTTTTTTCCGTGCGCCCCATCAGAATCGAGACGTACATCTTTTTCACTTCGCCGCGGTCAAACATCATTGATATAGCCCTGTGGGTCGCGGCGTCTTTCGCGAATATAATGACCCCGCTCGTATCCTTGTCAAGCCGGTGGACAATGAATATAGTGCCGTATATTTTCTTCAATGCCCCGTAAATATTTGAAGGGTCAACAAGGTTCCTGCCCGGCACGGTCGGAACCCCTGCCGGCTTGTTAATAACAACTATATTGTCATCCTCGTGCATTATGCGCTGTTTAATATCCATACATATATAATAACATAACTTGCGTTTACATTCTTTATAAAAAATTATTCCCGCGTAACCCCTCAGAAGGTGCGAATTGTGGCTTTTACAGCGGCCTGCCTTACCTGAGGTGGGCCGGGGCAGGCAGCGGAGAAATTTCGCCGATTTACATCGGCGGCGAGCCTGTTCACCCGTTGACTCGTGAATATACGCGATTAGGCTTGCGCAGGTTTTAGGGCGGCAACTCTTATGCAGGGCACAGGTGTTTGGGATAAAGCTGATTAGCGCGCAACGCAGACGCGCCCTGAGTTCTCGACGAAATTTTCCGCCACCCGCCCCGTCCTGCGATAGTTTGTGTTGAGGCAATGGCTGTTTAGCAACCTGCAAAAAACAAAACTAAAAATCATAAGTGACAGGTTGTCTTTGTAGAAACCAAGGTTCCTTTCTTGTCGAAGCGTCTTATCCTCCGTCGTAACTGATGGGTTACATTCCCGCCGCATTAAAGGCTATTCATGATTCATATTCGTATTCCTGATTAAGAACGCAAAGCATGGCTTAACCTCCGGTTTTAACCTTTCGGTTTCAGCGCTTTTCCCGCGGCGGGGCAATAGCCGCTTATGTGGGCCCATTCCTTCGTCCCCCCGTTTAATATCCTCTTCCAGTAAGGGAAGGAGGAGCACTGTTTCGGCCTTGCTTCGTAAACGCTGCACCGGTTGTTTACAAGAAACGGGCATCCGGTGCTTTGCGTCCTCAAAACCCTGCCAAATATAAAAAACCAGTATGTGTACTGTTTTTTAAACTCCTTGAGCCTCATCCCCAAAAACCCTGCCAGCCGTTCTGCCTCACCCGCCTCAAGAAAAACATAGCCTTCAACCCTGCAGCAGGCTCCGCACTTTTCACAAGTAAAATCAATATCTTCCCTTTTAAGCCGCGCCATTACTCCAGCCAGAGCCTGCCCTTGCTGAGCAGGTTTGCCAGGTCAAGTATTGTGCCTATGAGGAAAAGGCCGCCCGTAAAGAGCCACAAGATCCCTGACAGTATTCTCCCCCTGTAAAACCTGTGAATTCCCGCAAGTCCGAGAAAACCTATGCAGCAGAGTATTATTGTCATGTCCTTTTCATTAACAGACATTACTCAGCGCTTTCCCGAGATAAGCCCGACAGCAAACCCGACAACCGCGCCGATACCCGCGCCAAAGAGCCCGTATTTTAGTGAGAGTTCATTGCGGTACTGCGAAAACGGCTCGCTGAAAGCGCTGCCAAGCGACCCTTTGATGCCCGACTGAAACAAATCCGGAAAAAACTGGGCGATTACAACACCAACGACAATACCTACAACAGCCAGGCTGATAATCATGTTAATATTTATC
>DSBP01000007.1 GCA_011049465.1 bacterium
AGCCTGTATAAGTCCGGCTCAATATCGCTTCAGCAGTTTGAAGCCGCTGAGTCTTTGTGGAAATCCGCTGGCGCAGAGTATGGCAGGGCAAAAGCCATGAAAAATGAGGCTGAAATAAGGTCCCCGTGGGACGGAATTATTCTGCAGAGGCATGTAGAAAAAGGCGAGCTTGTATCCCCAAACACGCCTGCTTTTACCGTGGGTGATTTAAGGACAGTAAAGGTCAGGATTTATGTCGCCATGCCTGATCTTGGAAAAATAAAGCTTAACGGACCCGCGCAGATCATGACTGATTCATTTAAAAACAGGGAGTATGCGGGAAAAATAACCCACATAGCTGATGAGGCCGAGTTTACGCCGAAAAATGTCCAGACAAAAGATGAGCGGGTAAAACAGGTGTTCGCAGTTGAGATAACCGCGGACAACCCTTCAACGGAATTAAAGCCGGGAATGCAGTGCGATGTTGTGATAAAGGCCGCGGAGCAGGATGAATAATGGCCATTGTAGAGGTAAAGGGCCTTTGTAAGAGCTTTGACGGAGCCATGGCCGTAAAACAGCTGGGGCTTGAAATAAAAAAAGGTGAAATATACGGCCTGATAGGGCCGGACGGAGCCGGCAAAACAACGACACTGCGGATTCTAAGCGGGATAATGGAGCCGGACAGCGGCAACGCGAGGGTGTCCGGTTTTAAACTTCCGGAGGAAGCGGAAAAAGTAAAGGAACACATAGGTTATATGCCGCAAAAATTCAGTCTGTATGAGGACCTTACTGTGGCTGAAAATATTAAATTTTTCGCTGAAGCTTTTTGTATTGAAAAAGCAGAGCTTGAAAAAAGGATGGCGCCTCTATTAAAAATGACGCGGCTCAAGCCCTTCGCAAACAGGCTCGCCGGAAATTTATCCGGGGGCATGAAACAAAAGCTCGCGCTTATGTCGGTTTTAATACACCGGCCCGGGCTTTTAATACTTGATGAGCCCACAACAGGCGTTGACCCTGTCTCGCGGCGCGAATTATGGGAGATACTGCAGGGCATCCGCGCCGAAGGGGTCAGTATAATAGTAAGCACGCCGTATATGGATGAGGCTGAATGGTGCGTGAGGACAGGAATCATGTTTAAGGGCAGCATAATCTTAAGCGGCACCCCGTCAGAACTTAAAGCGGCGTTTAAGGGTACGGTGTATGAAATAATACCGGGAAAGAAATCAGAAGGACTGTTTCAGAAGCTGCGTTCTCTGCCGTTTGTTTCTGACATACAGGTTTTCGGCGGCAGGTATCACGCGGTTGTGAAGGATAAAAAAGCAGCCTCCGCGCTTGCCCGCGCAGCCGGGGGCAGGGCGGATATAAGGGAAATTGCACCGTCTATAGAGGATGTGTTTGTGAACAGGATAAGTGCCTGAATGAACCCTGCCGTATCCGTAAAAAAACTGACAAAGATATTTAATGGTTTTACTGCGGTTGATTCCGTGTCTTTTGAAACACAAAAAGGCGAAATATACGGTTTTTTGGGCGCAAACGGAGCGGGCAAGACAACGGTCATAAGAATATTATGCGGCCTGCTTGAGCCAAGCTCGGGAAGGGCAATAGTCGCGGGGTATGACGCCGCAAAAGAACCTGAAAAAGTAAAACAGCGGCTCGGATATATGCCGCAAAAGTCCGCGCTTTACGGGGCCCTTACTGTCGCGGAAAACATGGAATTTTATTCAGGGCTTTACGGCATGGAAGAAAACCGGATAAAACAAAGAATACATGAAGTGTCCGTGCAGACGGAGCTGCAAAACATGCTGAACAACCCTGTCAGCGCGCTGCCCGGCGGCATCAGGCAGAGGGTATCCCTTGCCTGCGCGATTATGCACGAACCCGAAATTGTTTTTCTTGATGAGCCCACTGCAGGGGTTGACCCGATGCTGCGCAGGCGGTTCTGGGAGATTATTGACGGGCTCTCGGAAAAAGGCACTACGGTTTTTGTTACCACACACTATATGGATGAGGTCGAGCACTGCCACAGGGCCGCGCTCATGAACAACGGCCGCATAATAAAAGAGGGGCCCATAACGGAAATAAAAAAATCAACATTTAAAAAGCCTGTTTTTGAGGTTGAGACAGAGAATATAACAAAGGCGTATAATGTGCTCGGCAAATACAGGGAAAAAATAGGCGAAATATCAATGCACGGCGCCAAGCTGCACATAATACCGTCCGCGGGTCCTGCGGCGGCTGTCCGCATAATAAGAAGCATATTAAAAAAACACGGTGTTTCCGCGGGCAAAATAACAGGGGCAGAGCCCACCATGGAAGATGTTTTTGTAAAAGTTGTAAGGGAAGGATGATATGGCTGAAAAGGCAAAGTTTTTCAATATAAGGCGGGCCGCGGCTGTCATGAAAAAAGAGTTCCTGCATATCCGGCGCGATTCAAGGTCGCTGGTCATAGCCCTGCTCGCGCCTGTCGTGCTTTTGATAGTTTACGGCTACGCGGTGACATTTGACATAAAACATATTGACCTCGGCGTTACGGACAATGACAGGACGCCTGTGAGCAGGATGCTTATTGAGAAATTTTCATCATCCGGATATTTTAAGATATTTGAAGCCGGCAGGAACAGCGGCGCCATAAACAATGAGGCAATTAAAAGGGACAGGGTGAGGATGATACTTGTCATACCGGAGGGCTTTTCGTCTGAAATAAAGAAAAACAAGGCGGTAAAGGTTCAGGTGATAGCTGACGGGTCCGACGCAAATACGGCAAGCGTGGCGCTCGGTTATGCCGGGATTATTATTAATACTTTCTCAAGGAAAATTACAATAGAAGCGGCTCGGAAAAAAGGGTTTAACCCGAAAAAAATACCGGCCGTGATTCCTGAGCCGAGGGTATGGTATAACCCTGAACTGAAAAGCCAGAATTTTATTATACCGGGCCTGATCGCTGTCCTGATGATGCTGATTGCCGCTATGCTTACCTCGCTCACTGTTGTCAGGGAAAAAGAAAGGGGCACCTTTGAACAGCTTGTGTCAACGCCCATAAAGCCTTTGGAACTGATG
>DSBP01000273.1 GCA_011049465.1 bacterium
ATACCAAATCATATTTGCGGGCGGTTTCTCTGATGAAAAGCCTGCCGTCCGCGGTATAAATATTTGTGCGCGGGTCGGAGAGCTCCGATACGGTTATCTCGGAATGGAATTTGGCGGCCACCTTCAATATCAAGGGGTCGATCTCCGCGTAATCGACCCGTTCAACCGGGTGTTTGAGTATTTCGTTTATCAGCCCTCCGATACCGCCGCTTATGACCAGTATCTCTTTGGGCTCGGGATGGGCAAGCAGAGGAAGATGGGCAAACTCCTCTATGAAAACGGTGTCCGGGTTTGGCGCGGTAAAAACGGGCAGGCCGCTGGAAAAAAAGGTGTATTCGCCGCCGCGCTCGACAACCGCGATATTGCCGTAAACCGAATTCTCGTAATGCAGAAGATTCTGGCCTTTCCATTGGCGGTTAATCGAGTAGCCGTGAAGCCGGTCTGATGTTTTGCCGAACGCCGAAAAGAACCCGATTAAAAGGAGAATAGAACTTAAAATCCCGAGAAATTTTGTGCTCAAGTTCCGCGTGTTTCGCCAAAAAGGGCCCAGCAGCATGAGGCATAAAGCGATATTAAGCAGAGCCACAAAAAAAGCGGCCTGCAGGGAATTAAAAAACGGAATGAACAAATATGTTATGCATATCCCTCCGGCTATGGTCCCTAAAATTTCGTATATATACACCCTGCCGACAGCGGAACTTTTTTCAAGCGTGTCCGATGAGGTGATTTTACAGCTGAAGGTAAAAAGCGCGCCGTGCGTAACGCTTACCGGCAGAAGAATAAAAAAGGATGTGTAAAGTATGGGAAGTATGCCCAGCCCCTCACCCGCGGTTACTCCGATAACTTCCTTGATTATCCTGGTTAAAAAAACCATAGCAGGCAGGCATATCGAAAAAACAAGCGAGACCAGCACAAATGCGGCGATATGTTTATTAACGCGGTCTATAACCCTGCCCAAAAGCAGGCACCCCGCGGCCTCAAGTATAAGCCAGTTGGCAAGTATAATCCCGATAGAGAGCTCATTGCCGAAAAAAGTTATCAGCAGTTCCCTCAGCAGGATTATCTGCGCGGCAAGCCCGCTGAAGCCCATTATCAATACAGCCAGAGTATAGCGTTTTTTCATAACTGGATTACTCCCATATTCCCGGGATCGGAGTTTTGCACAAGCCGGCTTCCCTGGGCTCGGCCTGAGGTATTTTGGGCGTGGCTTTTGTTACCACCATTGGTTTGGAGCCGCCCGAGATGCCGTTAGATTTAAGCAATATCAGCGATATGGCCGCCGCAACAGCCAGAATGAGCAGGCCGATGAGCGCCTTAGCATTATAAGGTGAGTATGTTTTCATAACAGAGACCACCGCCCTGAAAGACCGGGCTGTTTATTTATGAGGACCTTGCTTTTTTAAGCCCCGCTAATTATACAAAAAATAACCGGCCGAAAAAAGCCGGCAGAAATACCGGGATAATGGGCGCCTGAATGCCTAAAACTACTTTGACATCAAAGGTGATTTTTTGTATATTTATGGCTGTTAAAATTCGATTATTTTTTTAATTCACGGGAGCGCGAAATATGGACAAGATCAAGTTCGGCACATCAGGCTGGAGAGCCATCATTGCGGATGATTTTACGTTCAGTAATGTTAAGGTTTGCGTGCAGGCGATAGCTGAACATCTGAAATCCAAAAGGCTGCTTGCAAAGCCCGTTGTAATAGGAGCGGACCCCAGGTTTTTGGCTGAAGAGTTTATGAAAACGGCCGCTGAGGTTTTGGCCGCCAATGCTATAGAGTCTATAATATGCCCTGTGGGTACGCCCACGCCGGTAATATCTTACGAAATATTATCCAAAAAACTTGCAGGCGGAATTAATTTTACAGCAAGCCACAATCCGCCTTATTACCAGGGCATAAAATTCTCGCCTTCCTGGGGCGGGCCCGCGCTGCCGGGGGATACCCAGTTTATTGAAAACGAGGCTAACAGGCTTATACAGAGCAGAAGCAGTGTAGACAGCATTAATTTTCTGGAGGCGGTAAATAAAAAACTTGTGAAAACGCATGACCCTCGCAAAGACTACCTTAAAAAACTCAAAAGCATGCTTATGGTTAACCAGATAAAAAAATCAAAACTGAAAGTCGGGCTTGATATGCTCTACGGATCCGGCATCGGGTATCTGGATTCATTTCTTAAGGATGTCCTGCCCCCTGTATTTACGCTCAACAATTACAGAGATGTTCTTTTCGGCGGCAGCAGCCCCGAGCCTTCCGAGGAGAATCTGGGCGAGCTTAAAAAAGAGCTTAAGGCCAAAAAATGCCATCTGGGGTTGAGCGTGGACGGCGATGCGGACAGGTTCGGGATAATAGATACCGACGGCAGTTTTATAAGTCCGAATGAGTTTCTCGCGCTCGTGTTAAATCATCTCATTAAGACCAGGAAATGGAAAGGGGTTGTTGCCAGGTCCGTTATGACCTCCCATATGGTGGATTCCATAGCCTCCAAAAACGGGATTACAGTAAAAGAGACGCCGGTAGGTTTCAAGTATATCGGCGAGATAATGACACAGGAAGAATTCATTGTGGGAGGCGAGGAATCAGGAGGGCTTACAATAAAGGGGCATGTGCCGGAAAAAGACGGGATACTTGCCGCATTGCTTGCGCTGGAAATTATGGCTGTTGAAAAAAAACCGCTTAAGAAAGTTCTGGCCGAGCTTTCGAAGCAGTATGGGACATATATTACAAAAAGAATAAACCTGCGGGTTTCTCTCGATACCTTTGAGAGTTTAAAAACAAAGCTTTCCCTGCATCCGCCTACATCGCTGGGCGAGTTCCACGTAAAAAGGATTGTGGAGACTGACGGGTATAAATTTATCCTCAAAGAAAACAGCTGGGTGGGCGTGCGGTTTTCCGGGACGGAGCCGGTGTTGAGGATATACATAGAAACGGACGACCCCAAAAAAGTTGAAAAGCTTGAAAAGTTCAGCAGGCAGGTTTTTGTTGAAAGCCTCGGCAAGAAGAAAAAATAGCAGGTCCCTATCTGATAG
>DSBP01000101.1 GCA_011049465.1 bacterium
GGCAATAAGCGATGAGGAGGCCGCGAATATTGTTGCCATGCCGGGGTTTTCAACGGCGGAAATCACCGATGAAATATCGGGGCGCGGCGTCGGGGTTGATGTGGTTAAAACAAAGGTAGAGGGGTTTGGCGGGGTGCTTAAGATAGAAAACCATCCGGGAGAAGGAGTTAAGTTTATTCTGAAGCTTCCGCTGACTCTCGCCATAATTCAGGCGCTGCTTGTCAGGGCCGCGGATTCGGTTTATGCCCTGCCTGTAATTAATACAACGGAGACAATTGAACTGCCTGAAGGCGATATTAAAACAATTCAGAAAAAGAGGGTGATAATACTCAGGGGAGAGGTAATCCCGGTCAAGAGCCTCGCGGAACTGCTGAAAAAACCCGGGCCCGGAGGGGAAATAAGGACGCTTGTAATCGCGGAAACAGGGGACAGGAAAGTTGCCCTTGAAATAGACAGCGTAATTGGACAGCAGGAGGTGGCAATAAAAAGCCTCGGAGATTTTATAAAGTACGCGAGGGGTTTTTCGGGCGTGACCATACTCGGCGACGGCTCAATAAGCCTTATTGTGGACGTGCAGGCGCTTCTCGGCGAAGTCACGGCAGAAGTTTAAAAAAGAGAGGAAAAAAATAATGGAGACATTATCGCTTAATGAAAATCAGATGGATGCTTTCAAGGAAGTCGGGAACATAGGGGCAGGGCACGCGGCAACGGCCCTGTCGCAGCTCATTAAAAAAAAGGTGATGATATCCGTGCCGTCGGCGAGGGTAATGGAGCTTAAGGATGTCCCGGGGCTGATTGGCGACAAAAATTCGCTTGTTGCGGGAATAATAATGAACGTGCTTGGTGATATTTCGGCGAAAATACTCTTTCTGCTGACACGGGAGAGCGCGCTGTCCCTTGCTGACATGCTTTTGCAAAAGCAGGCGGGTTCATCCAAAGTACTGTCCGAAATCGGAAACTCGGCGATTAAAGAGACGGGAAACATTCTCGCGGGAGCTTACATGAACGCCTTAAATGAGTTTTTAGGGCTTATGCTTCTGCCGTCTGTCCCGAACCTTGTTTTTGATATAGCGGAAGCGGTCATGACTTCCGTATCGGAGGGTTTTGAGGGTGTTTCAAACAGCATACTTTCAATAGAAACTCAGTTTTCAGAGGCGGACAAGCAGGTGATAAAAGGATACATGCTGCTTATTCCGGATATTTCATCCGTCAAAGTCCTGCTTGAAGCGGTAAAACTGTGATAATAAGGGGCAAATGATGAAGTTTGCTGTTGATATAGGCACAAGAAAAGTCGCGGGTATTATAGGAGAGCTCGTCTCGGGGAAAATAAGAATAATTGACGCCGAGACCGCGGAGCACGGAAAAAGGGCAATGCTTGACGGGCAGATACACAGCATTGAAGATGTGACAAAGACAGTAAACATCATTAAACACGCCCTTGAACAAAGAAACAATATACGCCTGACAAAAGTCACCACAGCGCTCGCGGGCAGGAGCCTCTTTACCGAGGAGGCATGCGCTGAAGCGCAGAAAAAAGGGGAGATAACCGGGGAAGACGCGGCAGCCCTTGAACTCGAGGCTGTCAAAAAAGCTTTCAATTCATTTTCCGCGAAAAAAGGGGACGATTACAACTGTGTGGGCTACTCGCCGGTTTATTATAAAATTGACGGCGAAATAATGAAGAGTATTGTTGGCCAGAGGTCGGGAAAGTCAATAGAGACAAAGGTCATTGCCACGTTTCTTCCCAGGTCTGTCTTTGATTCAATGCACAAGGTGCTGAAAAACTGCGGGCTTGAGCTTGAGAATATAACCCTGGAGCCCATAGCCGCGCTGCAGGTGACAATACCCGAGGACATGAGGCTCTTAAACCTTGTGCTTGTGGATGTGGGGGCAGGCACATCCGATATTGCGGTGACTGAAAAGGGAAGGATAACGGCCTACGGCATGATACCAAAGGCCGGCGATGAGATAACAGAGGAGATGTGTTCCAAATACCTTGTTGATTTCAGCTCGGCCGAGAGGATAAAAAGAAATATTGATACCCATATAGGTATTGAGTCAAAGGATATATTCAACAACCCGTTTTATGTAAGCTACGCGGATTATACGGAAACAGTATCTGAAAAGGCGGGCGAGATAGCGCGTGATATCGCGGATTTGATTTTAACCCTGAACACAAAACCGCCCCAGGCCGTTATAATGGCAGGCGGAGGAAGCAACCTTGAGATTTTAAGGCACAAGCTGGCGGAGAGCCTCGGGCTCCCGAAGAGCAGGGTCGGGAGCAGGGTTCCCGAGGGTATAATAAATTTTGACAAGCTTCCTGAAATGCTAAGGGCAAATGAGGGCATTACGCCTGTCGGCATTCTTGAAACAGCCCTATTTGGCAGGGGGCTCGGGTTTATTGAGATAACAATAAACGGGGAAAAACACAATATAATTAATTTCTCCCAGGAGATAAGGGTGATTGACGCGCTCACTGCGTCCGGGCTTAAAATGAAACTGTTTTACGGCAGGCCCGGGGACGCGATTACCGCAACTGTCAACGGCGAAGTAAAGATAATAAGGGGAGGACGGGCAGAGCATGCCAAAGTCTTTATTAATAATGAGGAGAAGACGCTTTATGACGCGGTAAAGAAAGGCGACAGTATTTATATGAGCCCGGCAAAGGACGGGGAGAGCGCCCGCGCCTCTGTTAAGGACATACTTCCTGCAGGCGCTGTGATTACCGTGTCGGTTAATGAAAAACAGATGGAAATATCGCCTCTTATACTGGTAAACGGCAAAGAATCCGGCCCCGATGAACCTCTGGCGGACAGGGATGAAATTTCGGTTGAGTCAAGGGACAGCGCAAGGGATATTCTTGAAAAACTGGGGTATTCGGCTGATACGCGGGATGAGCGCGACATAATAGTCACCTTAAACGGCGAGCCTGTGGTGCTCAAACAGAGGAACTACAGGCTGAAGGTTAACGGAGCGGAAGCGTCACTTGATTACAGGGTGAAAAACATGGACAAAATAGAGTTTAAGGA
>DSBP01000070.1 GCA_011049465.1 bacterium
AGCATTACCCTCAGCCATTTAACCCGCTGAAAACCGGCAGGCTCTATATTGATTTCGCTGTTTCGCAGGGATGCAAAAATGTTAAGTTCGGGCTTTATACTGCGGGGTACAGAAGAATACTGGAGAGGGAGATAGCCGCGAATATAGCGGCAGGAAACCACAGGGCTTTTGTTGAGGCGGCTGAAATCCGGAACCTGTCAAACGGAACTTATTACTGGGTGATAGAGGCGGCCGGTGAAAAAGGCGGGAACGCGAGTTCTGCGGCTAATGCCATGATAGTGCTCAGATGACCGGGGATAGAGCGGTTTTGAAACGCCATATTTACAGAAGGGAGCATATGATAAAACGTTTTGCGTTTTTAGCAGCCTGTTTTGTTGCCCTGTTCGCGGCAATCGTTAAAGCGGAAGTGCTTGTGGGCGCGCATGACCCGGCGGTTGTAAGAGACAGCCGCGGCATTTACAGCATGCTCAGCACAAATAACATGCTTATGATACGGCAGTCAACGAACAGGGTTAACTGGTCAAATACGGCAAGGGTATTCAATTCCATGCCCCAATGGGTCATTAACGAACTTGGAAGTGTTGACAATATATGGGCGCCTCATGTTATATACAGGAACGGGCTTTACTGGGTATATTACTGTGCCTCCACGTTTGGAACCAATAATTCCGTTATAGGCGCCGCTTCAAACCCGACTCTTGACCATACGGCGGGCAATTATCTCTGGACAGACCACGGGATGGTTATAAGGACAACTTCGGGAGTGGATAATTATAACGCGATTGACCCGGAACTCTTCGAGGACTTGAGCGGGAACTTGTGGCTGTCTTTCGGTTCTTTCTGGAGCGGGATTAAGATGATAGAGATTGATTCGGCGACAGGAAAAAGGCCGGCAGGGAACAATACGGTTTATTCAATCGCGTCAAGGGGGGGAGGGGCAATTGAGGGGCCCTCAATAATTGAACATAACGGCCTTTATTATCTCTTTACTGCCTGGGATACATGCTGCGCCGGGATTGACAGCACTTATAATGTAAGGGTCGGCAGGTCCGCAAGCGTCACAGGAACATACAGGGACAAAAATAATACTTCGCTCATGAGCGGCGGCGGAACGCAGGTGCTTTCGGCTTACGGCAGGTACATAGGCCCCGGCCACGGCTCTGCCTATAAGGACGGCCGGCGGAGTTATTTTGCCCACCATTATTACAACGGCAATGAGAACGGCACGCCGCGTTTTCATATAAGGGAGATAGTGTGGGACAATGACGGCTGGCCCATTCTGCCGCAGCCGTATATGGGAAGACGGCAGGCGCTTGAGGCTGAGCACGCGCAGCTTATAAACGTTCAGATTCTGACAGGAACACAGGCATCAAATTCCGAGTATGCGGGATATATTAATTACAGTGACAGCCGGGTTATATTTCATTACAACGCGCTCGCGTCCGGGCCGTTTGAACTCAGGGTACGCTACGCGGCCGGGGGAGGCGCGGCAACGCAGCTTGTAACTGTCAATTCCAATCCTGACATTGAAGTCAATTATCCGGCTACGGCTTCATGGGGGCAGTTTTCAGAGAGCCAGTCAGTAAGGGTGCCTGTCAGCCTTGTTGAAGGTTATAATATGATATCCTTCAGGCCGGGAACAGGGTTTGCGGAGATTGACAGGGTGGATATATTAAGGCCCGCTTCTTCTGTGGTTGAGGCGGGCAGCAGCGACCACGAGTATCTTGGAGTTTATTCGGTGGCCTCAAATAATATGAACATATCACCGGGCGGACACGCGCTTTACGAGTATATTGATTTTAAGGATGGGGGCTACACTGCGCTGAGGGTGAATTTCGCGGGCGCGTGTTCCGGCCAGATAACTTTTGTCCTGGACTCGCTTGCCGGAAGCGTTTCTGTGTCGGAGAATGTCAATGTTTCAGAAGCGCAGCCGTATGACATTTCGCTGCCGTCGAATTTTACCGCGGCAACCGGCATTCACGATGTCTTTGTCCGGTTCACGGGCACGGGGCAATGCCCTGTTGATGATTTTGTCTTCCTTGCGGCCGTTCCGACGCCTACGCCGACAGTTGCTCCACTGCCTGTTTCTCAGCAGAACAGCCCGGCCGGGTTCGCGTCGTTAAACGGCGGGACAACGGGAGGCGAGGGCGGGCCGGAAGTATTTGCCTATAACCTTCAGGATGTGATTGATTATACATCCGATGACAATCCCAGGATAATAAGGGTTGTGGGCGAGATAAACAGCGGGGATGATAAGGGCGCGTCAGTCAGGGTGGGGTCAAATAAGACGATACTCGGCTGCGGGAACGGGTCATTTTTTAACGGCATAGGGCTCAATATAAGCAACAAGTCAAACATAATAATAAGGAATATAACATTCACTCTCACGTCAATTACCAACACGACTGACCCATCTGTGTATGACCCTGACGGCGATGAGGGAAGGCCGCAGATAATCGTCAACGGGGGCGACTGCATATCCATACAGAACACATGCTCCAATATCTGGATTGACCACTGCGAGTTTTATAATGAAGACCCGGCCATACAGACAAACCAGGACCTGTACGACGGGCTTATTGATGTAAAAAACAACTCCCGTTACATAACCATCTCGTGGTGCTATTTTCACGACCACCACAAGTGCCATCTTGTGGGGAGCTCGGATTCGGACAATTATGACAGGCGAATTACGTTTCATCACAATCATTACAGGAACATTAAGGAAAGGATGCCCAGCTACAGGTTCGGGACAGCGCATATTTTCAACAATTATTTTTATTACGCGTCGTCATCGGCCGTTAATTCCAGGATGAACGCGTGCCTGCGCATAGACAACAATTTTTTTGAAAATACCAAAGACCCCATAGTGACAAAAAACAGCACTTCTGAGGGGCAGTGGGACCTAAGGAGCGGCATAAACGGCGCGGACAACTCAAATGTTTATCTGAATTGCACGGGCAACAGGCCTACCGCGTCAACCTGCTCATTTTCGCCGCCGTATTCATACACGGATATTCTTGAG
>DSBP01000202.1 GCA_011049465.1 bacterium
GTCGGGCTCAGGCAAGACCACGGCAGCAAGATGCGTGGCAGGGCTCGAAGCGCCTGATGAGGGCAGGATACTTATTGCCGGAGAAGAGGCGGATTTTACGGCAAAGGCAAAGAGGCGGAAGGTGCAGTACATTTTTCAGGACACATACGGCTCATTGAATCCCCGCATGAGAATAGGACGGATAATAAGGGAGCCGATATGGTTCCATTTCGGGTTGGCCGGAGAGGCCCTGGAAAACGAGGCGCGAAAAATCCTCGGGCTTGTGGGCCTGAGCCGGGCTGTTGAGGATAAATACCCACACGAACTTTCAGGCGGCCAGCGCCAGAGAGCCGGAATCGCGAGGGCGCTCGCTGTAAAGCCGGAACTGCTGATAGCCGACGAGCCCGTATCCTCGCTCGATGTATCTGTCCAGGCGCAGATCTTGAGGCTGCTGCTTGAGTTAAACAGGGAAGGGCTGTCTATCCTGCTGATAACGCACGATTTGAGGGTGGTAAGCGGCCTTGCTGATTATGTGGCTGTTATGTCAGGGGGAAAGATAGAGGAGCAGGGGGAGACGGCAAAGGTCTTTGGGGCGCCCGAAAGCCTGTATACAAAAGCACTGCTGGAGGCAATACCGGGGAGGAGAGGGGGAAACTGAAAAGTTAAAAGTGAAAGCTGAAAGTTAAGGAGGAAAGTTTGTGTAGGCGCGGACTTCAGTCCGCGGTATTTAGTGGCGGTATTTGAATGGCGCGCGAACTGAAGTTCGCGGCTACATTGCAGAGACAGGACACAAAACGAGAGAAGGGAACCGGCCTTTATCAAGATTTCGGACGGCAAGCACTTGTCCACAAAAGTGTGATATATTCCAAAAACTCGTTTGAAAAAGTGGCACAAATCTGCAAAAGTCGTTTGAAATGTGTGGAAAAATACACAAAAGTCGTTTGACAAATGTGTTTGTTGTGGGTATAATTGTAACAAGAGGTGAATATGTACAGAAAATTAATAGAAAAGCTTAAAACATGGAAAGACAAAAAAGGCAGGATGCCGCTTGTACTTTACGGGGCAAGGCAGACCGGAAAAACGTGGCTTCTAAATGAGTTTGGCAGGACATGTTTCAAGGATACGGCATATTTAAACCTTGAGAATTTTCCCGGAGCAGAGGAGTTATTTAAAGGCGTCATTGAACCCGGACGGATTGTTGAATTTATCAGCGCTTCTCACGGCAGGAAAATAAAGCCTGACGAAACGCTCATCATCCTGGATGAGATTCAGGAAATACCAAGAGCGCTTACTTCGCTGAAGTATTTCTGTGAAAACGCGCCTGAATACACCATATGCTGCGCGGGTTCGCTGCTCGGCATCGGCCTGCATAAAGGAGCTTCTTTCCCGGTCGGAAAAGTTGATATGCTGAGGCTTGAGCCGATGTCGTTTGAGGAATTCTTGCTGGCAAATAACGAGTCAGGGCTTATTGAGTTTATGCGCAAGCATATGTTTGAACCGGCGGCAGAAGCTTTTTCCGAAAAACTTAACGATTACCTGAAAAAATATATTATAACCGGCGGGATGCCTGCCGCAGTTAATGTATGGATTGAAGAACGCGATTTTGCGGCAGTGCAGGAAAAACAGGAGGCAATACTCGCGAATTATGCCCTTGATTTCTCAAAGCACGCTCCGTCGGGCATAGTCCCGAGGATTAAACATATATGGGACAGCCTTCCTGCGCAGTTATCCAGGGAGAACAAAAAGTTCGTTTACGGGCACATCAGGGAGGGAGCGCGCGGAAGGGATTATGAGGAAGCGCTTTTATGGCTGGCGGAAGCCGGGTTGGTCAGGAAAATCAGCAGGGTGAGCAAAGGTGTTCTTCCGCTGGCCTCATACGTTGACCTTAAAGCTTTTAAACTTTTCCACCTTGATGTAGGCCTTCTCCGTGTGATGTCAAACGCTGCGCCGGGCATCATAATGCAGGGAAGCGGGCTTTTTGAGGAGTTTAAGGGAGCCCTTGCCGAACAGTATTTGGCGCAGGAATTGTCATCCACTCCATTTTCAAAGGGGGTTTATTACTGGACTTCAGGGGCTGAAGCGGAACTTGATTTTGTGCTGACAGACGGACAGAAAATATATCCTGTTGAAGTGAAATCAGGAGTTAACCTGCAGGCAAAAAGCCTCAGGGTGTTTATGGAAAAGTACAGGATATCCGGCGCGGTCAGGTTTTCAATGACAGGGCTGAAGAAACAAGCCAATATCCTTAATATCCCGCTGTTTCTCTCGTTTAATATGGAGGAGTATATGAAGGAGGCCGGGTTTTAGGCTGTTGTGAAGCATTTATTTAATGTAATTATATTTGATAGTTAGGGCTAAAACAATTCGTGATTCATGATTCGTATTCCTATTTAGAGACTAAATCCCGGCGGGAGCCCCCGCCCCCCGGCCCCGTTCAGCGTGCAAAACAGGAAAAAAGTTGAAATTAAACTGTATTGTTGTATAATTTTCTATGTCGTGGAAGGACGTTTCGAAACGCGTATTTGGAAAAGCGTAATACTTTTTCAAGGAGGGTTTTTTGAGAGGGCAAGCCAATGCCGCGAGGCATAAAAACACCGGTTGTATTTACATAACTTCATTTCTTGCTGTAACTGCATTTATACTTCTCACCCCCTTTCTGTCAAAAGCCTCTGAAATCACGCTTGCTGATGTGGCAGAGGCTCAGGAGCAGGCAACTGACGGGATAGAAACGCGTTCCGAGATTGTTGAAACAAATACTGAAGCCGGGGGAAAATCAACGACGTTTGTATATGAATATACTGCCATAACAGACCCTGATACGGGAAAAAGAAAAACCCTTGTAACTTCCCACGGCCGGTTTCAGATGCAGTTTATGGTTGATGAGGAAGAAATGAGCGTGACGTATCTAATGGGAGGCGGAAAGAAGATGAAAGTGACGCTGACCGCGGAACAGCAGGCGCAGATAGAGGAGATGATGAGCCTGAATATGATTCACGGAAGCGGCGGAAGCATGTTCGCGTCCAACACCGGCGGGTTGAGGGA
>DSBP01000042.1 GCA_011049465.1 bacterium
CCTATAAAAGGCGAGTTGCCTGACCTGCCCGCGAAAAATTCCTTTGTTATCTCCACTTCCGCGCCTATGTCCGCCATTGTAATGTCTGCGTCAGCGCCAACCGAGAGCGTCCCTGCCTTGAGGTTCAGAATCTTCGCCGGGTTGCATGTAATCTTTGCCACTGCCTCTTTAAGCCCGAGAATTCCAGGTTTTATGAGACGCTCAACAATGAGCGGAAAGGCCGTCTCAAGGCCCACAATGCCGTAGGCAGCTGCCGTAAACTCCACATCCTTGTCGAGTTCCGCGTGGGGCGCGTGGTCAGTGGCTATGACATCAATGACTCCGGATTTCAGGCCTTCAATTATTGCCTCCACGTCCTTTTTGGAGCGAAGCGGCGGGTTCATTTTATAATTCGTGTTGTATCCGTCAAGGCACGAGTCGTCAAGCGTGAAGTGATGGGGCGTAACCTCTGCCGTTACATTTACGCCCCTTGACTTGCCCCACTTAACCAGCTCAACCGAGCCTGCTGTGGAGAGGTGCGCGAGGTGCAGCCTGCCGCCTGTTTCTCCGGCGATTATTATGTCCCTTGCCGCGATTGCCTCCTCGGCAGCCGACGGTATGCCCTTGAGCCCGAGCCTTGTGCCGTGATAACCCTCGTTGACGCACGCGTCCGTAACAAGGTTCACGTCCTCGCAGTGCTCAATAAGGGCAATATTAAACATCCTTGAATACTGGAGCGCGCGCCGTATTATCTCGGCGTTCATGACAGTTGAGCCGTCATCGGATATTGCGGCAGCGCCCGCCTTGTGCAGTTCGCCTATCGGCGCGAGCTCATTTCCCGCGCGGCCCTTTGTTATGCATCCTATTGCCCTGACATCAATCAGCCCCACCTGCTTTGACTTCATGTGAATAAACTCAACAAGCGCCTGGTTGTCAATCGGCGGCTCTGTATTGGGCATGCAGGCAACGGTGGTAAACCCGCCTTTGGCCGCGGCGCGCGAGCCTGATTCTATGGTCTCCTTGTACTCAAAACCCGGCTCCCTGAAATGCACATGCATATCGACAAAACCGGGCATTACAGCCTTTCCCGACGCGTCCATTATTTCCGCGCCTTTGGCATCAATACTTCCGCCCGCCTTTACAATTATCCCGTCCTCAATAAGCAGGTCTCCCTTTGCCTCAATATTATTCGCGGGGTCCGTAATAAGCCCGTTCTTAATCAGTAATTTCATTTGCCTTTCCTCCTCCCATAAGATATAGGACAGCCATCCTGACAGCAACGCCGTTTGTCACCTGCTCCTCGATTGCCGACTGCGGCCCGTCAGCCACATTCGGAGATACCTCAATGCCCCTGTTCATGGGGCCGGGGTGCAGGACCAGGCAGTCCTCCTTTGCCTTCTTAAGCCGCTGCCTGTTGACGCCGAAAAGCATCGCGTATTCCCTGATTGTGGGAAAGAGGAACTTCTTCTGGCGTTCAAGCTGCATTCTGAGTATGTTGATTACGTCAGCGCCTTCAATACCCCTGTCAAGGTCGGTATATACCTCAACACCCATATCCTCAATGCCGCGGGGTATAAGAGTCGCGGGCCCCACAACGCGCACCTTCGCGCCGAGCTTTGTAAGCCCCCATATATTTGAGCGTGCGACGCGCGAATGGCCTATGTCGCCTATTATCGCGACAGTCAGGCCCTCTATCCTCTTCTTTTTTTCCATTATGGTGAACATATCGAGCAGAGCCTGCGTCGGGTGCTCATGCATACCGTCGCCCGCGTTTATCACGGCAGAGGATATTCTCTTCGAAAGCATATAGGGCACGCCCGATACGCTGTGCCTGATTACCACCATATCTATCTTCATCGCCTCTATGGTGCGGACAGTGTCAAGCAGCGTCTCTCCCTTTACGACAGAGCTGGTCGAAATGGAGAGGTTAAGAACATCGGCCGAGAGGCGTTTCGCCGCGATTTCAAATGATGTTTTTGTCCTTGTTGACGGTTCAAAGAAGAAGTTCGCGACGGTCTTGCCTTTTAATGTCGGAACCTTTTTTACGGGTTTTTGTATTACCCCCTTGAAAGCCGCGGCGATATTAAGTATTGACTCTATATCCTCCTTTGCCAGGCCCTGCAGGCCTATCAGGTCTTTGAATGCCATACCCCCTCCTTATTCTTTCTCGGCGAGAAGAACTTTTTCCTCGCCGTCGGATTCCTCAAGCTTAAGGACTATTATCTCGCTCCTGTTTGTCGGAACGTTTTTCCCCGCGTAATTGGCCTGTATGGGAAGCTCCCTGTGGCCCCGGTCTATTAAAACCGCGAGCTGGATTGTCCTCGGCCTGCCGTACTCGATTATGACGTCCATTGCCGCGCGCGCTGAACGGCCCGTGTAAAGCACATCGTCTATGAGGACGATGTCCTTGCCGTCCACGGAAAAAGGAAGTTCGGTTGCCTTGATTTCCGCCTTTGTCACCTTGTCATAGTCATCGCGGTGAAAGGTTATGTCAACCGCGCCCACAGGCACGTCCAATCCTTCTATCTCCTTTATTTTTGCCGCGATGCGCTCGGCCAGAACGTCGCCGCGCGAGCGTATGCCGACAATGATAAGATTGGATGCGCCCTTGTTTTTTTCGATTATTTCATGGGAAATACGGGTCAAAGCGCGGGAAATAGAGGTTTTATCGAGGATTTCGCTTTTGATTCTGAGCTTTTTTTCCATGTCAGCCGCCTTGTTTTAGGCGCTGCTCATCCGGTATGTGTTTTCCGCGGGGAGGCATAAAAAAAACCCTCTTGCCGCGGGCACGCAGTAAGAAGGCGTCAAATAAGCCGTTCTCCTTACCGGCCTCGCAGGGCCAGTTTAAAGGATACAATTTCTTAAGTCATGACAATATTAGCGCATAGTTGAGGAGAAGTCAAGCGGTTTTTTATTCCCAGAAACCGCAATAGGAACAATTGAAAAGGCCGTTTAATCCATGTATAATAACGTTATCAACGCGTTAAATACATTCACCCAACGGGTGAGAAGGAGAAAACGGCCCATGAATAGTA
>DSBP01000113.1 GCA_011049465.1 bacterium
GCCTGTCGGTATGGAGCCGATAACATAGGCCGCGATAAGAAAACATATAATAATCAGGATATCCATTTTACTTATCTTCCTTTCTGCTCTTTTCTTTCAGCCTGAAATTCAAGGGGACGCCGGCGAACCCGAAACTTTCCCTCAGCTTGTTCTCAACATACTTCAGATAATTATCCTTCAGCTTCTCTTTTTTGTTCAAAAACAGGGCAAAAACCGGCGGGCCTGCCGAAACCTGTGAAATGTAGTAAATTTTCAGGTCCCCCTTCCTGCTTGAAGGGGGTTTTTTATAAATAACCTCTCTGAAGACCCGGTTTAAAACAGATGTCTTTACCCTTAAATTATACTGTTTTTCAACCTGAAAAACAACATCAATAAGTTTTTCTGTCCCCCGCCCGTTAAGCGCCGAAACAAAGACGACGGGAGCGTACGCGACAAACTTCACGATAGACGCCAGATATTTTATGTATTTCTCCCTCACCTCATCCTTTTCTTCCGAAGGCACAAGGTCCCATTTGTTTATGGCTATTATTATACCCTTGTGGTGCTCTGCCGCGTATCCGAGAACTTTTTTATCCGTCTCCTGTATCCCCGCGTCAACATCAAGCACGTGTATTACCATATCGGCCCTTTTAATATTGGCAAAGGCCCGTCCTATGGAATACTCCTCGGCTTTTTTCCTCATGCTTTTTCTTTTTTTTACACCGGCCGTGTCTATGAACAAAAGCTGCCTGCCTCGCGCCGCGACAAGCGTGTCAATGGAATCCCGCGTAGTGCCGGGAATATCCGTGACTATTGAAAGCTCCTGTTTCGCGATTGTGTTAAAAAGGGAGGATTTGCCCACATTTTCCTTGCCCACTATTGCTATCCGCGTGAATTTTTCCTCTTCTTTTTCCTGCCTGCCCCCTTCGGGCATAAGGGAAGATATGTGGTCAAGAAGCGCGTCAAAGCCAAGCCCGTGCTCCGCCGATACCGGAAAAACCTTGTCGATCCCCAGCCTGTAAAAATCATAAACACCGCCCGCCTTTTCAGGGACATCCACTTTGTTCACAACCAGGGCGCATTTCGCGCTGTGTTTTCTTATGATTTCCGCTATTTTCACGTCGTCAGGCAGGACTCCTGCCCTGGCGTCGGTGACAAGCAGAGTCAGACCGGAATCCTTTATTATCTCGGATGCCTGCCTCGCGACTATGCTCTTAATCTTGTCCTCTCCGTCAAAAAAAAAACCGCCCGTGTCAACAACGCTGAATCTTTTCCCGTCCCACTCGGACTCGCCGAATATCCTGTCCCGAGTCACCCCGGGATAGTCGTCAACTATGGCCCTCTTTTGCATGATAAGCCTGTTAAAAATCGATGACTTTCCGACATTTTCCCTGCCGGCTATAACAACCAAAAAATCCTTTTTCAAATTATTCTCCTTCAAAGTGTAATCAGGGAAGCACTGCCATTATATGCAAAAAACAGACCTTAAGCAAGGTATTTAAACATTCCTGCGTAACCCCTCAGAAGGTGTGAGTTGTGGCTTTTACAGCGGCCCGCCTTACCCGAGGTGGGCCGGGGCAGGCAGCGGAGAAATTTCGCCGATTTACATCGGCGACGAGCCTGTTCACCTGTTGACTCGTGAATATACGCGATTAGGCTTGCGCGAGTTTTAGGGCGGCAACTCTTATACAGGGCACAGGTGTTTGGGATAAAGCTGATTAGCGCGCAACGCAGACGCGCCCTGGGTTCTCAGCGAAATTTTCCGCTACCAGCCCCGTCCTGCGATAGTTTGTGTTAAAGCAATGGATGTTTAGCAGCCTGCAAAAGACACAGGTGTAAATATAAAATGGTTTTTTTCGGTGGTTTTGTACTAAATATGAAATATAAACTCGTTCCCTTATCTCACCCTTCCCTCCATACCACCCTGTCCCTCCCCTGCTCCTTTGCCGCATAAAGCATCTCATCCGCGTTTTTTATAAGCTCCCTCTGGCTCTTCGCCGTCTCCGGAAGCGACGCCACGCCGATGGAAAGTGTAATGCGCCTCTGCTCTTTCCCGTTTCCGCCCGAGATGTTTTTCCCTGCATAAGCGCGTATCTCCTCAGCCGCTGCCGCCGCTGCCCTTAGATTTGCCCCCTGCATGACAAAAACAAACTCCTCCCCGCCGTAACGCGCGGCCAAGGAACCTTCATGTTTTTTCTCAAAAGACTTCAGCATAAGCGCGGTCTTTTGCAGGACCCTGTCGCCTTCCTGATGCCCGAAAGTATCGTTGAATTTTTTAAAATAATCAATATCAATAAGGCACAGGGAAACCCCCTGCCCGCCTTCCTTTCCCTGCCTTTCAATCATTACCGCCAGTTTTTCCTGAAAAGTCAGGTGGTTGCAGAGCCCTGTCAGCCCGTCGGTGGTTGCCTGCTTTTTTATTTTGTCGTAAAGAGCGGCGTTTTCCAGAAGAATGGTTATTCTCGACATTATCATCTCAAGCGTCCTCACCTCAAACCCGCCGAACCCGCCGCCCTTCTCCTTGTCAAGCTTTACAAAACCGTATACACTGCCCTTGTCCCGCAGCACGGATATAAAGAAACTGCCTATGTCAGAACGCCTGAAATTCAGGCTTATGCCGCTTGGCGCAGCGGAGTCAACAACGGCAGCGCCGCTCTTTTCATATACGCTTCTTACTATCTCATCTTCCTTTACGCTGAATTTCCTGCCCCTTATGTTTTCCGGATAGTTAAAGCTCTCGGAGACCTCAAAAGCCCTTTCTCCGGGAATGTACTCTGCCAGATAGCCGCCGCTGATATCAAAAGCCCTTACTTCACGGAAAAAACTTTTCATAAGCGATTCCCTGCCTTCAAGCATATTAAGTTTTCCGTAAATGTCGTAAAGGGTAGATACCCTTTTCTCCCTGTTCATAACCTTCCTGTTTATCTCAAAAAGCCTTAAGATATCCCTTATATCCCCGCTCATCGCGGAAAGTTTTGCTTTGATTTCTTCCTGCGCGCCGGGAGCCTCATCCGTGTAGTCAATAACAATAAAA
>DSBP01000200.1 GCA_011049465.1 bacterium
GACTCCCGCCCATAAGCCCCATCCCGATTATGGCTGCTTTGTTAAAGACTGTTTTTCCGGCTTCTTTTCTCATCTCTCTTATATTGTCCTTCCAACAGCTTTTGCGATTTTCCTGAGGCTCATCGCCATCTTTTTATACTCAGCGGGCAGCATGGACTGGTCCCCGTCCGAGAGCGCCTTTTCGGGGTTCGGGTGCACTTCTATGGCTATGCCGTCAGCGCCCGCGGCGACAGCTGCCCTTGCCATGGGCGCTATCAGAGGCTTCTTGCCTGTCCCGTGGGAAGGGTCAACAACTACGGGAAGGTGCGAGAGCTCTTTTGCCATCGGCACAGCCGACAGGTCAAGCGTGTTTCTTGTGGCCGTCTCAAAAGTCCTGATGCCCCTCTCGCAGAGTATCACATTCATGTTTCCGTTTGAAAGGATGTACTCAGCGGACATCAGCCACTCGTTTATTGTTGACATGAGCCCGCGTTTTAACAGGACGGGTTTGCAGGTCCTTCCGACTTCTTTTAGCAGCTCAAAGTTCTGCATGTTCCTGGCGCCCACCTGAAATATATCCGTATAACGGGCTATAAGCTCAACGTGGCGCGTATCAAGCACCTCAGTCACAACAGGCATGCCGTAAATATCCCTTGCTTCGGCGAGTATCTTCAGCCCGTCTTCGCCAAGGCCCTGAAAAGCATAGGGCGAGGTCCTGGGCTTGTACGCGCCGCCCCTTAAAATATTCCCGCCGCCCGCCTTTACGGCTTTTGCCGCGGCCAAAAGCTGCTCGCGCGATTCCACGGAACACGGCCCGCCTATCATGGCCACCTTGTTCCCGCCTATTGAGACTGTTTTTGATATTCTAACAACCGAGGGCGTGCTTTTAAAATCTTTGCTCGCAAGTTTGTACGGCTTCAGTACCGTCATTACCTTCTCGACGCCGGGATAGCTTTCAAAGGGCACTGTGGTAAGAATCCTCTCATCGCCTATGACCGCGATAATGGTCCTCTCCTTTCCCTTTGATACCTGCGCTTTGAGCTTGTTTTCCTCTATCCTCTTTACAATGTGGTCCATCTGCTTCTTTGTGGTCTTTGGTTTCAAAACAATAATCATTTTTTTCCTCCGTTTTTAAATAACTTTTTCAGGGCCCTGACAAGCTTTTTGTTCTCTGCCATCGTGCCTATGGTTATCCTGGCGTAATTGTCGTACTGCGGCCTGATAATCACGCCCTCCTTCATAAGCCGCTCAAATACCACCTTGCTGTTTTCATTGAACTTAACAAATATGAAATTCGCCTGCGTCGCGACATACTCAAGCCGCATGCGGCCAAACTCCCTGTACATGTATTTTTTCCCCTCAGCATTAACCCTGACAGACCGCCTCACATGCTCCTTATCCGCGAGCGCGGCCAGCGCGCCTGCCTGCGCGAGCGCGTTTACATTAAACGGCGCCCTTATCCTCTCTATGATTGAGACAATTTCAGGATGAGCGGCGCCATAGCCCACGCGCGCGCCCGCCAGCCCGTATATTTTGGAAAAAGTCCTCAGCACTATCAGGTTGGGATATTTTTCAATATACTTCAGCCCGTCCGGATATTCTTTGTCGGAGCAGTACTCAAAATAGGCCTCGTCAAGCACAACAATCACATTCTTTGGCACGGCCTTCAAAAGGGCATCGAGTTCATCCTTCGCGAATATCGTCCCTGTCGGGTTGTTGGGGTTGCATAAAAAAACAAGCCTTGTCCTGCCTGACAGCCGTTTAATAAACCCTTTTATGTCATGGCCGAATTCCTTATGCGGCACCTGCACCGCTGTCCCGCCCGCAAGGTCCGTTACTATCGGATAGACCACAAAAGAGAGGGCGGAAAAGAGCACCTCGTCCCCCGGCCTTACAAAAGCCTCTGCAATGAGCTGTTCAAGTTCGTTTGAGCCGTTGCCAAGCATTAACTGCCCGGGCTTCAGCTTTAAGTGGCGGCCAAGCGCCCGCTTCAAGTGGTATGATGAGCCGTCAGGGTACATATTAATGCTGTCAAGTTTTTGCCGCATTGCTTTAACAGCGGCCCTTGACGGCCCCAGCGGATTCTCGTTTGAAGCCAGCTTGACCGCGTTTTTAATGCCCAGTTCCCGCTCAACCTCTTCAATAGGTTTGCCCGGCACATAGGGCTTTATGTTAAGAATGCTCTTTTTTACCACATCTTCAAACATAACAGACCTTCTCCGTAATTGTTCCGGTGTTTTAAAAGGGCCGGCGGGGGAAGTATATAAGAAATTTTATTATTAATTCCTTATGCGTCGCTCTAAATAAACCCGAATTCCACACAGCTCCCTGTTCCGAAACAGTATTATATGACTTGCTCTGCTTGTGAAATAATTTCACAAGCAATACTATTTTACACGGGTTTTAAGGGGTTTTCAAGGGTTTTTTTATCCAACAAGGCATGTTTTCAGTTTTGGGCTTATTTTTAAGGAGTTTACACGGGTTTCAAGTTGCCCCAAAACCACCGTTCCGCGTTAAAACCGGGTTACCTCACAAATTCCGAGTCCGATACTGGCCCGTTAACTTCCATATTTGTATACCTTATATGATTAGTAACGCTGTTTTTCCGCGTTTTGATTTCCTCGGTGATGTCAACCGGCACATCAACATTTTTTACTCTCCGGTATTGATTTACTTTTACAGAATAATAGTTTTTACCGGAAATCGAGTAAAATTTCATCTCCTGTATCCTGCCGCCTTTAACCAGAAGGCGTATCTGAGGATACCGCAGTGCCTGCCCTTTTTTTACCGCTGTAATCTCTTCCATTCCCCGTTTAATTCTTTCGTCCTTTTCAACTGTTGACAACTCAAAATCCCCGAGAAAATCCGTGATATTAAAGAGACATTCCGGGTACAGCGAGGCCTTTTCTGTTATGATTTCACCTGCCCGCTCCGCCTGCGGCAGGCCTGCCGCGGCCGGGAGAACCAAAAGTCATAATAAACGGTTTGCCCACTTCGGATTGTGAAATACATTGTATACACGGTGTAGGCGC
>DSBP01000093.1 GCA_011049465.1 bacterium
CGCTGCCGGGGACCGGAAATTCGCGGCTGCTTTTAATTCCGCGCTTCCTGAGGCGGGTTCTGATTTTATTCTGACTGACACCATAATAAAAATATCGGCGCTTCTCGACCCTCAGGCAGATATAAAAGGCACAAAGGAAATGATTAAAACAATGGCCGCTGAGATAGACATTAGGCTGGATAATGAGGGGAACCCGCAGAAAGTTGTTGATATTATTAACCGGTATTTTTTCAGCGAGCTTATGTACAGGTTTGACCCCGCGTGGAACCCCGTAATGAGCGGGGAAAGGGACGCGACAGAAGATGAACTGGCCAATTTTCACTCCATCCGCAGGGTAATTGAAAGAAAGCAGGGGATATGCCTGACCATATCCCTTATTTACCTCATGATTGCAGAGGAACTGAAACTTCCCATGTATGGGGTATTAATACCGGGGCATATTTATGTGAGATACAGGCAGGAGGGAAGAGGAGGGATAAATATTGAGACAACAATGGCAGGCGGCGAATTTTACGGGTATATGAACCCCGCATATACAGGCACAGCCGGAAAGCGCAGTTCCATATACGGAAAAGAACTGAGTAAACAGGAACTGCTTGGAGCGTATCTGCTTAACCTGGGAAGTTTTTTTCTATTTACGGGGAGAGCGTCCAGGGCGGAAATAATGCTTGAAAGGGCATCGGCGTATATGCCCTCTGCTGCCGAGCCTTTTCTCAATCTCGCCCTCTTGTATGAAACCGGGGGGAAAAGCGCAAAGGCAGTTGAGTATTATAATAAGGCGCTTGAGTTATCCGGAAATGGCGGTTTTCCGTTGTCGCGGATCGGGCTTATTTATCTCGGGGAAAAAAGGTACTTTCTGGCGAGAGATTACCTTGAGCGGGCAGTGGCATCAGGCAACAAAGAGAGTGAAGTTTTAGAGGCTCTTGAACTCGCCAAAAAGAGGGGTGGATAATGGCCGAAGACGGGAGAGGTTTTGAAGAGGCGCTTAACAGTATATTTCCCGAGGAGAGGCACAGTTTTGAGTTTGTTAAGGCGTTTACTGCTTTTGGGGCTTTGATTGACCCGGAACGTGAGCACCAAAAGCCGGAAGAGCTCCTTGATGGGCTGATTGAAAAGATACGCAAAGAAACATCCGCAACAAATATGCCTCAGGAGAATATCGCGGCAATAAACAGGCGGCTCTTTGAAGATGAAGGGTTTAAGCAGTTAAAACCGGATAATGACACACTTCCGGCTTTTATGCTTGAAAAGCCGGCGGCAGATCCGGATGATATTTTAGGACTGATATCAGTCGGGGCTTTTTTTGAAAACAAAACAGCGTCGGGTGTCCTTCTGACTTGTGTTTACCTCGCGATAGCAGAGAGGCTGTATCTTCCGATATATGGCGCGGCGGGCTATAACGGATTCAATCCGCGGTACGCGGACAGGGATCAAATTTATAACATTGATGTATTAAACAGGGGTTCTGTAAAGGAAGCAGCGGCTCCGGGTTCTGATATTCAGCAGGGCGAATCCTGTTATGGGGCGGCGCTTGACGCATACGCGTCTTCGGGCATACTCCTGAATTTCGCGGCAAGGGCATTCAACATGGTGGGAAAGCACGATGAGGCGCTTGCATTGATAAAAAAGGCGGTTATTTTATGTCCTAATTATCCGGAGCATTTTATGGTTCAGGCCTCTGTCTTCAATAACAAAGGGGATTATGCCGCCGCCGCAGAGGCCGTTAAGAAGGCTGTGTCGCGGTTTCCCGGGATGAAAGGCTCAGAAATAGCACTTGGCAGTATTTACTACGCAATGAAAGATGACAAGGCAGCGGCGGAATTTTACGATCAGGCCTATAAAAAAGACGCGGCAGGCAGGTATACGGCGGCGTATATGCTCGGCCTGATTTCTTACAAGAACAGGGATTATGCGGCCGCGGAGTCATACTTTCACAGGGCCATTGAGTGCGCGCCTTACAAAACAGGCGCGCGTTATTACCTGGGCATGGCGTATTACGGCGCGAAAAAATTCAAGGAGGCAGAAGAGGTTTATACAAAACTCTCAGCCGCGTATCCTGATTACCCGAATGTGAACTTCAACCTGGGGCTTATTTACAAGGCGCTGAACAGGGGCGAAGAGGCTTTCGGCAAATTTAAAACAGCCGCTGAAAAGAGCCCGTCTCACGCGGATGCCCTGTTTAACGCAGGGGCCGCGGCTGCGGGCCTTGAAAAATTTGACGAAGCAGCGGAGTTTTTTCAGAAAACACTCGAGCTGAAAAAGGACTATCCCGGATGCCGGCTTTCCCTTGCCAGGGCCTTCAAATCGGGGAAAAGGCTTAACGAGGCGGCTGAAGAGTACAAAAAAGTGCTGATGCATGAAAGGGAATCCTTTGACGCTCAGTCCGAACTTGCCGATGCCTGCGCTGACAACAACCAGGCGCAGGAGGCGGTAAAAATACTGGAGAAGCTCAGGAGAACCCATCCGGACGACATAGGCGTATCGGAAAGGCTTGCTTTTCTTTACGGCAAACTCGGAAGAAACGCCGAGGCGGCAAAACTGTTTGAGGCAATAATATCAGCGCAGCCCGGAAACGTCCGGTGCAGGGAAGCGCTTGCGGAAATATACAGGGAAAGAGGGGAGATTGAAAGAGCCCTGTCGGAATATACGGAAGCGCTGAAGGCCGATCCGTCCAAACTTGAATTTTATTACAAGGCCGCCTGTATTCAGTTTGAACTCGGAAAATTCAATGATGCAATAGCAGGGCTTGAAAGGCTCGTTAAGATTAAGCCGGCGCACGGCCCGGCGGCGGATTTGCTGCTGAAATTATACGAGAAGGCCAGAATGCCGGAAAAAGAGGAGGCGTTTTTAAAGAGCAAAGCAGGAAAGGGGGATGAAGGCCCGGATTTATTTTTCAAACTGGGAAGGGTCTATTTCAGTGAAGGAAAAATGGAGAACGCCCGCGCTCAGTTTATAAAGGCAATGGAACAGCCCGGCGGGCATGCGCCTGCCGCGGCTTTCCTGAAC
>DSBP01000305.1 GCA_011049465.1 bacterium
AATATATCCCCGTTAAAATAAAATATAGAGGGGCATTATGAGACAATTACTTTTGTCTTGCGTATTTTTATTTGTATTTATTATGTCTGTTTTTGCCGATTCTGTCTCTTCCGGGCTTCGCGGGCTGCTTGACTCGGCTCCGGATCACAGGGTAAAAAAACACATAAACCGTGCTTTGCAGTTTGATGAAAAGGGGTTTAACCGCGCGCTGAGGGAAGAGCTTGAACTGCTCGCGCGGCTTGACCCTGATTCGGCGGATGAGTACAGGCGCCTGATTGAATGCGCGGGAAAAGAAGCAGCAACGCCTCAGCCGGAGGCTGCGGCTGAAAGCAGCGGGGAAGCCGCGCCCAAGCCGGCAAAAAGCCCCGGAGCCGGGGCTTTTACGGAAAAAAAATACGAAACAGCTTATAAATATTACACTGCGTCAAGGACTGATGACGCGCTCAGGGTACTCGCTGAGATACTGACAATTGACAGCGGCCATGAAGGAGCCCTCTCTTTTATCTCCCTTATTGAATCGGAAAAATTCATCTTTGACAGCACAAAACCTTTCCAAAACATTGTCCGTGAATTTTATGGCCAGGGCATGGGTTTTTACAGGCGCGAAATGTACAAAGAGGCTGAGGAGAGGTTCAGGAAGGCTGCTGAGACGGACCCTACAAACAAACAGGTGGCTGAGTATATCGGAAAGACAGCGGACAAGCTGGCAGCGCTGAGCGAGAAGGCTGCCCGCGACAGGGAACTTAACAGGGCGGACCGCGCGAGGACAGGCGGCGACATCAAAACAGCGCGGGCAATATATGAAAAGGTTTTGAAATCCGAACCTGACAACAGCCGCGCCGCGTTTTATCTTGCTGATTTTGAGAGGCAGGCAGCCGCTTTAATAGAGCGGTCCGAAGAGATGCTGAAGGCCAATAATCCCGAAGGCGCAAAGGAGGCCGCGGACAGGGCATACCAATACAGCCCGAAGGCCTCAGGCGGGGCAAAAAAAAGGGCGGATTTTGAATACGCCTCGTCAAGGGACGCGGAAAAAAGGAAGAGAGAGGCTGACAGGCTTTATAACAGAGGGGTAACTGCCTTTGCAAAGGGGGATTACAGGCTCGCCGCGGAGTGCTGGCAGGCTGTGTTAAAGATAAACCCGGATGACGCGGAGGCTGCCAAAAACGCGCGGCTTGCCTCGGAAAGACTGGCGGCAACCGGCGAAGAGGGGCAAAGAAACGTAAAAAACGCGCTTGATGAGGCCGATGATTTCAAGTCACAGGGATTAATCGAGCAGGCAAAATCCAGATACGAATATGTGCTGCGTATTGAGCCGGGAAACAAAGAGGCAGCGGCCGGGTTGGCGGAGATAAAAAAAATAGGGGAGCAGGGAGCTGATGAGGCGATTACCAAAAGGCAGTAAGGGGCAGGCTGCTGTTGAGTATATTCTTATTGTTGCGCTGACGGGCCTTGCCTGCCTTGGGGCCGCGGTGTTTTTCCGGGAGGCTGCCGCAAGCGGTTATGAAAGATTTGTATTCATGATGATGATGCCGTTTCCGTAAGAGGAGAGAAGAGGGATAATGGTTGATTTAAACAAAAAAAGAGGCCAGAGCATGGCGGAATTCGCGCTTGTACTGCCTCTGTTTCTTCTGCTGAGCCTCGGCGTGATTCAGTTCGCGCTCATAGCTGTTAACGCGATGATGCTTAATTACACGGCCTACATGGCCGCGAGGACAGCCTCGGTTTACGGCGCCGCGGGAGTGAGGGAGCAGAAGGCAAAGCGCGCCTATGACATATTGAGTTTCATGAATTATTACGCCAATGGCCTGATGGAGCCTTCCAAAGAGAAGGGATTTGAGGGAATTCTCAGCCTTGGCGCCTCCATAGCGGCCAACAATATGGAGAGCAGGGGGTTGTTTGGGGATGATGAACCCGTCAAAATAGAGAGTGTAAGTTACCGGTCAGCATCGGGAAACAATGAGGACGGGGATGAGTTTATAAAGGTGGCCGTAGTTTACAGGATGGCGCTCACAGTGCCTGTTGTGAATAAGATTTTCGGTTTGTTTCAGTCAGAGGTTAAGTTCGGCATAAAAGAGATTCTCACCGGAAAAATATTTAAAAGCAGCACGGCAGATTTTGTCAAATACGGGATAAACAGCCGTTTTCCATATTACACGCTGAAGGCAGCCTGTGTTATGAGGGTGTTATGAAGCGCGCGGTTCGCGGCAAAAAAGGGCAGATTTTGATACTCGCGCTTGGGGTTATGGCAGCCATTTTCATCATGGCTGTGGTGGTTGTTGAGACAGGCAACCTTGTCTATGAAAGGATTCACCTGCAAAATACCGCGGATTCCGCGGCTCTTGAAGGCGGGCTGTGGTACGCAAGGGCGCTCAATGTCGTATCATTAAGCAATAAAGGGCTTGTGCTGACCACGGGCGTCGCTGTCGCGGCGATTATCATTACAGGCGGGACAACCCTGCCTTTCTGGGAGCGGACGCTGAATATGTATATGAAGGCCCAGGACTTTTTCGCGGGAACAGGGCATTTCAAGGACAAAAGGCTCATGCCGGCGCTTACTGCGGGGGCTGTGGTTATAAACGGGCAGAGAAACGGCTGTTTGAGCATACCTCTTTTCAACGTGGAGGATTTCGGGAACAACATAATCCCCTCATATAACCTTAAGAGAAGGACCCTTGTTGATTTTCTTGAGGACTCCATAGAGACAAGATACTACTATGTGGAGCAGGCAACAGGCAGGCGGGTAGATGTGCCTTCTCGTGAAGTGGCTGAAAACAGGGCGGGCAGGCTCTACAAAAGGGATGACGGAAAATTTGTCATAAAAGAGAGCGGCCTTGCCGGGGACATGCCTCCTGAGCTGAAAGAGCCCATGGAAAAGATGCGGGAAATCATAAATACGGCAAGGGAGGCGCCGCTTGCGGGAGCGCTGGCTGACCTGCTCCTGAATAAAATCTCTTTTGATATCAGGGAGACGGGGCCCCATACAATTCTTGTAATAAATTATAA
>DSBP01000262.1 GCA_011049465.1 bacterium
ATATATACGTATGGAATTACAGAAAATGAATGTGGGAGAGTGTATGTCACGGGTTATGTGCCGGACAATCTGGGTGATATGGGTATCTGGAAGTATCACAACGGCGTGCTGGAACTTGCGGTAACGGATCACAATGCGGCCGGAGGAAACAGCACTGACGCGGGTTTTGCTATAGCCATAACTTCGGAGCAGGGTATTGTTGCGGCGGGATTCAGCGTCGGCCCGGAGGGTTTTCCGTATATGCAGGCGTGGAAATACAGGGATATTTGCGACCCGTGTTATCCGGAACCCACATCTACAGCGACTCCGACAATAACCCTGACGCCGGAAATTACATTTACATTCACGCCGACAGCTACAATTACGGAGGAGGTTATAAGCACTCCTTGTTTTGTTCTGGATGAGTCATTCGGCGTATCGGGGATATCGGCATATGCGGGAGGTGGATTAACAAGAGGAAACAGGGTTATTGAGGACGCAAGAGGCAATATAATGGTTGTGGGTTATACAAAGGGCGTTCAGCCATACAATGAAACCGATATGGCGATATGGAAATATACTTCAAATGGAATGATTGACACATCGTTTGGGATTGGCGGTATTGTCACGCATGACGCTGCGGCGGGTATATCGGGATATGATTATGGGCGGGGAATTGCTTTTGACACTGAGGGAAGGATACTTGTTACGGGATCCGGTTATTCCGGATACTATATGCACACCGCTGATATGGTTGTGTGGAGATATGATGAGGGAGGGGCTATTGACACGGGTTTTGGGACAGGAGGGGTTATTGTCGAGAGAAATACGGCAGGAGGAGGAGAGGGTTATGATTCAGGTGTTTCGATACACACGGATTTGCATGGTAATATATACGTTGCGGGTATAAGTGATGCAGGATCAAATGCGGGTTTGTATAAAGTGGTTGTGTGGAAGTATGGTTCTGATGGTTTGCCTGATATGGCTTTTGGAACGGGCGGCAGGGTTATTTTAGGGGGATTTGCGGGCGGCAGTTCGGACAGTGTAACTGATATGAAACTTCTAAGTGACGGAAGGATTGTAATCTCGGGAGCATCTTCTCACGCGGGCAATGCAGGGCAAAGCGCGTTTGTCCTGAGGCTGAACAATGACGGGTCTTTAGACAGTTCTTTTGGAGCGATGTCCGGATTTGTGCTGTTAGACGGCAACAGCGCCGAGTCTGTTTATATTATGAATGACGGCCGAATTCTTGTGGCGGGCTCAGGCTCCACAGGTTCCGGATACAGGGCGGTCGTGTGGCGGCTTAATGAAGATGGAACCGTGGACAGTGCTTTTAATAATACGGGCAGAAACATGAGCATGGAGCTGAGAAGCGGAAAAGGTGTTGTTGTTGATGATTGCGGAATGATTTATGTAGTAGGGGACGATTTGTTGTCAGATGTTTATGTGTGGCGGTTAAATCCTGACGGCACATCTGACAATACGGTCAACAACGGGGTTTCGTTTATAACCAAGGATATATATGGAGGGCCGGATAGTTTTGAGGACGTCATTATTGTGGGGAATAAGGTTGTCGCTACCGGTTATTCTTTTGGCGCTGTAAGTGAAATGATTCTTGCCGGGTATGAGGAATTGTGCGACCTGTGCTATCCGCAGGAAATAACCCCAACCCATACATTTACTCCGACGCCGACAGCAACGCCCACAGCGGAAGAGCCGGAACAGACAGCAACAATAACAGCCACGACGATATATACTGTGACGCCCACGGCTTCGCCGACATTTACCCTTTCAAGAACGCCTACAGTTACGGTGACGCCGACATCCACGCCTACGCTTTCATTCACGCCGTCATTTACCGGGACAGCCACTTTTACGGCTACTGCCACGCCGACTTTAACGCCGACAGCGACGTTTACGCATACAATGACGCCCACGCGGACAGTGACTCCGACATTCACAAGGACGCCTACGCCGAGTTTTACTGCCACTCCGACAGTTACGCCGGAAAGTGTTGTGGCGGGACTGCGCGCGATGTATGAGAGCGGGATGAAGAGTCCGGACAGCAACACTATACAGATAGGGCTGGAAATCGTAAATGATTCGGAAATAGGAGTCCCCCTTAATGAGATAACGGCGAAGTACTGGTACACTTATGAAGGAAATGGGTATGGGGGGGAGCCGGCAGAAAATGTCGTTGTTGACTGGGCGGGAAAAATACCGTCAGGGCAGGGCATAACCCCATATGTTTTAACGGATATTGACACGATTTTGCAGGGTGGACAGACGAGAGTCCTTGAGATTGATTTTGCCGGCGAGGCTGGCATGCTCGGGCAGGGAGAATCAGTCAGGATGCATATCAGGATACACAAGGATGACTGGTCCGATTACAATCAGTTAAACGACCATTCATTTGGCGCGCATAGCGGGGTGATTGATTGGGAAAAAATAACCTTATACCATAATGGCGTGAAAGTATGGGGTTATGAACCGGGTGAGGTTGGAGTATTGTCAATATCAAAACTGCCTGTCAAAATGGAAAAATCCCGGGGTTTTTCGTCAGAGACTGTTTATGCCTATCCAAATCCGTGTTTTGACGCGGCGTTTATCAGGTTTTCACTTGATGAACCGCAGGATGTCAGGATAAGCATCACAGCAGTTAACGGCGCGCCAGTATGGAGGACGCAGATTCAGAGTAATGAAACGCGGACAGGGGACAATTACAGGAAATGGGATACGGTAAATGCTGGCGGGAAAAAGGTGAATTCCGGCATATATCTACTGATAGTTGAAGCGGGCGGCAAAATAGTAACCAAGAAGATTGCAGTAATAAGGCATTGATTTATGATGACGGTTTAGATTTAAATGAAGGAGTTGGTTTCGCTTCGTAAAACCCGCTTCCACCCAAAAATCGCATTAGGCGGCAGAAACAGCGATTTTTGTGGTTTTTGTTTGGGTCAAAATTACAAAACAACAAAAATCAACTCAAAACCGGTTTGATAAGAAATAATATTTTGTGAT
>DSBP01000282.1 GCA_011049465.1 bacterium
GGTATGGGAGCAAGAAAGCCTCCAAGAACCCCGCCAACCATAAGAAGCGGAAAAAATGCCGCAATAGTGGTTGCCACAGAAGCGGTCACGGGAACTATCATTTCCGCGGAACCTTCAACCGCGGCTCTTTCCGGCAGTTTTCCCTCTTCCAGATGCCTGTAAACATTTTCTCCGACAACAATCGCGTTGTCAACTATCATACCAAGCACCATAACATATCCAAAAAGCGAAAGCATATCATAGCTTATACCCAGCATTTTTATGACAAGCAGCGACAGCCCGAAAGCCACAGGCAGCCCCAGCGCGGTCAGAAAAGCTACTGACGGACGCAGCATCAAAAGCAGAACAGCAAGAACCAAAAGAGCGCCTGCTCCGCCGTTCTGAAAAACCACATCCAACCTGTCTTTTATAAAAATCGAAGTGTCATTTGAAAATTTTATTTTTACCGTATCGGACAGTTCTTTTTTAACAGCCTGCGCCGTTTCCCGTATTTCTTTTATTATTGATATTGAATCAGCCCCGCTTGCTTTAAGCACGGTCAGCAGTATGGCTTTTTCGCCGTCCGCGCGGACATAATAATTTTCACGGGCAAATCCCTCGTTCACATCCGCTATGTCTCCCGCTGTAATAAACCGCCCCGCTTCATTTGACCGCACAATAACCCTGCCTACATCTTCCGCTGTTTTAAGCTCAGCCAGCACACGCACCGAATGCTCAGATCCTTCAATCTCCATATTCCCCGCGGGCATTGAAAAACTCCGCCCGCGCAGGGCATTAACCAGACTATATATGGTAGCTCCGAATTCCGCCTGTTTTTCCCTGTCCATCTCAACCCATATTACCCTGTCTAAAAATCCGAACCTGCTGACAGACGATACACCGTATATTTCCGATATCCTTCTTTCCAAAATTTCCGCCGCATCCCTTGTTTCCCCGTATCTGTTTCCTCCGGAAACAGATACCTGTATAACAGGAAACTCATCCGTTGTAAATTCCCTTACCCGAGGTTTATCCACTTCGCGCGGAAAAATTTCAACCCTGCCGATGGCATTCTCAATATCATTTATTATGGTATTTGTATTATCCGCCCCCTCATCAAACGACACGGTTATAATGGAGATTCCCTCCGAAGAAGATGAAACTGTCTCTTTTATCCCTTTTATGGAATCAATCGCGTCTTCAATAGGTATGGTTACAAGTTTTTCAACTTCCTCGGGGCCGGCGCCGGGATAAACCGTTGTTATAACCGCAAATCCGAGTTTTATCTCAGGCAGCGCCTCTTTCGGAGATATTATAAACGTAAAAATACCGGCAATTGTCACAAAAACTGCCAGCAGATTTACGAGGAGGCTCTTTTTTGCGAAAAAACCTATAAATTTTTCCATTACTTTTCCTCTTTTATTTCTACCGCCCTGCTTTTGTCTGTTTTTTTATAACTTATATTCTTTTTATTCTTAAACAAATAGAAATCTTCATCACTATCTTTTCCAATAATTTTTTTCAGCAGAGTTCTTGCATTGTTCATAATAACATAAAGACTCGGTATTATAAAAAGTGTAACCAGCGACGCGAACAAAAGGCCCCATGAAAAAACAAGAGCCATTGGCATAAGCATCGGATCATTGCCTCCAAACCATCCGTATGCAAGAGGAAACAATCCAACCGATGTTGTGACAGTGGTAAGAATAATCGGCCTCAGACGCGATTTTGCTCCGTCAAGAACGGCTTTATTCTTATCGGCATACTCTTTGATTCCCTGATTCATAAAATTTACCATTATAAGAGAATTATTCACCACAACACCCGACAGCCCCACAAACCCCATAAAAGTCATAAATGAAGCGGTTTCCCAGTGAAAGAAAAGCGTAAGCATAACTCCTATGAACCCGAAAGGTATTGCGGCCATTATTACAAGAGGCTGCACAAGAGAGCCGAAAAGCGTGGCAAGAATAATAAAAATCAGAGCCATTGCAACAGCAAAAGCCTCAATAAGGTCGCGGAAAGCCTCCTGCATCATTTCAAATTCACCGGCTGTTCTTATTTCCACCGCCGGAAATTTTTTCCGCGCCTCTTCAATTATTCCCGAAAGTTCTTCATTCACGGCAGCGACATTTGTTTTTTCCTTGTCTATGCTGCCCTCTATGCCTATTGCTTTTTTTCCATCCCGGTGTTTGAGTATTGAATATCCCTGTTCTTCTTCCACAGTTACAATTGTTTTCAAAGGTATCCTCTGCCCCATCATATTCGGTATTTTCAGCTCAAGAATATCATCAACTGTCTGTATATCGTCTTCCTTTACCCGCACCATTATATCAACATTTTCAGAATCTCTTTTTATTGATTTTACATTCAGTCCCGCTATTGACGCTCTCATTATCATACTTACCTGCGAAAGGTTTATGCCTGCCATTGATGCTTTTGCCTCATCCACGACAAAATGGATCTCTTTTTTACCCTCTTCCAGGTCGGTTTTAAGCTCTGTAATCGGATTTATCATTTCTTTGTCTTTTCCCCTGCCGACTTCCATTTCAAACCCGTTCATACGCTCCATCATATAGCCGGCTGCTTTTTCTATTTCCGCATAGGAATCACCGCTGATTATATAATTTATATCCAGCCCGGCTCCGGGTCCGGCTTTTACCACATCAATTGTCATATCAGTAACATTTTCCGGTTTTCCCACAAGCTCCCTGATCCTGTTTGTAATGACATTCGCATCCTTTGTTTTTCTCTTGTCCTGAAAATTAAGTATGACTCTTATCTGCGCCAGGTTCGGTGCAAATATCGGAGGGCCTGCCTGGCTTTCCTGATACCCTACATATGAGACCACAGTATCAAGATCTGCCCTGTCAATTGTAAAAAGTTTTTCTTCAAGTTTCTTAATAACTTCAGTGGTGTCTTCAAGACCAGAAGTTGAAGTTGTCTGCATCTTTATTGAAATCTCGTCTATCTGCGAATCAGAAAAAACAACACCTCTTCCCATAAACCCTAAAAA
>DSBP01000142.1 GCA_011049465.1 bacterium
GGTAAAGGTGCTTGGGGGGAAGGCTTCGGAGAGCATCCCTGTCATATCGGCGAAGGATATAACTACTGTCATAGACATGGGCGCTGAGGAGGGTTTTATTGACGAGCACGAGAAAAAGATGATGTCAAATGTGCTGCAGTTCGGCGACATGACGGTGAAAGAGGCGATGGTGCCGAGGACCTCTGTTGTGGGCATTGATTTAACCTGGGAGGTGGACAAAATCCTTGACCTTGTGATTGAGGACGGCTATTCGAGAATGCCGGTCTATAAAAAGGACATGGACCACATAATCGGCCTGATATACACAAAGGACATGCTTTCCATGATTAAGAACCGCGGCCTCATAATTTTCCAGGACCTTCTGCGCGCCCCGTATTTTGTGCCGGAGACCAAAAAGCTCGAGGAACTTCTCAAGGAGTTCAGGAAGGGAAAGATTCACATGGCTGTCGTTGTTGATGAATTCGGAGGCACGTCCGGAATAATAACGCTTGAGGACATTCTTGAGGAAATAGTCGGGGAGATACAGGATGAGTACGACATTGAGGAGATTGATGTCGAGAATTTAAACAGCACGACCATTATTGTCAAGGGAAGAATGGAGATAGACAAGCTTAACGCGCAGTACAGGCTTGACGTCCCTGAAGAGGACGGGGTAAACACTGTGGGCGGTTTTGTAACGGCGCTTTTTGGGCGCGTAGCAAAGCACGGCGAATCGATAAAATTCGGCAATATGTTGTTTACGGTGGAAAAGTCGGACGCAAGGAAGATTGAAAAGGTCAGGATAGAGATAACAAGGCCGGCTCAGCCGCAGCCCGGAGAAACAGGCGAAGATGGGGCCAAAGCCGGGAAAAAGCAGGCCGAAAAAGAGGAAGAATCAGAAGCCGTATCCGAAAAACCTGTTGAAAAATAACCCTCTGATGATAAAATAAAATCCTATCAATAAAAAAAAAAGACAGCGAGGCGCTTAAAATCATGAGCGAGCATTATCCGCACAGACAGACAGAGCAAAAATGGCAGAAGTTCTGGGAAGAGACAGGCGCGTTTAAGGCAACAGGAAAGGGAGATAAGTACTATGTCCTTGAGATGTTTCCCTATCCTTCGGGCTATCTGCATATGGGGCATGTCCGCGTCTATTGCATAGGCGATGTCATTGCCCACTATATGCGCATGAAAGGATATGACGTGATTCATCCGATGGGTTATGACGCTTTCGGG
The DNA here is from genome assembly GCA_011049465.1 of bacterium. Classification (GTDB taxonomy): domain Bacteria; phylum Oederibacteriota; class PGYV01; order PGYV01; family DSBP01; genus DSBP01. Next base: position 1,216 of record DSBP01000142.1, read on the forward strand.
CTTCCCGCGGAAAACGCCGCAATAAAAAACAAGGTTCATCCGGCTGAGTGGACCTACAAAAACATCGAACACGCGCGCGGACAGTTCAAAAAACTGGGGATTTCATACGACAATGAGCGGGAGATTGCCACCTGTGACGAGGAGTACTACAGGTGGAACCAGTGGCTATTTATCAAATTTTTAGAAAAAGGGCTCGCTTACAGGAAGGCGCAGCCCGTGAACTGGTGCGATGACTGCGGGACCGTGCTCGCGAACGAGCAGGTGCACGAGGGCAAATGCTGGCGCTGTGAAAGCGATGTCAGGCAGAAGGAGCTTACACAGTGGTTTTTTAAAACAACGGCTTACGCGCAGGAGCTTCTTGACGGCCATGAAAAGATTGACTGGCCCGAGCGCGTTCTTGCCATGCAGAGAAACTGGATAGGAAGAAGCGAAGGCGCAAGGATAATGTTCAAGGAGGAGAAGAGCGGGCAGGAGATACCCGTATTCACCACGAGGCCAGACACCATTTTCGGGGCCACGTATGTCGTTTTGGCAGCGGAGCACCCTGTAGCCGCGAAGCTCATAGAGGCTGCGCCCGGCGGGATAAAACAAAAGCTTGAGGCTTTCCGCGAAAAGGTAAAAAAGATGGATGTGACAATTGACACTCTTGTCAATATGGAAAAGGAGGGCATTGACACGGGGTTTTTCGCCGTTAACCCGGTGAACAACAGGCGCGTGCCCATATGGATCGGCAATTACGTTCTTATGGGCTACGGCACGGGCGCGATTATGGCTGTGCCGACTCATGACTCAAGGGATTTTAAATTCGCGAAAAAATACGGCCTGCCGATGATTGTGGTCATACAGCCGGAGGGTGAAAAACTCAGCCCTGAGACAATGCAGGACGCGCATGAAGGGGACGGGGTTCTTGTTAATTCAGGCGAATTTGATTCTGTCCCGAATGAAGAGGCAAAGGCAAAGATATCGGAATGGATGTGCGCGAAGGGTTTCGCGGTTAAAGAAATCAACTACCGCCTGAAGGACTGGCTGCTGTCAAGGCAGCGTTACTGGGGCACGCCCATACCCGTCGTGTACTGCGATAAGTGCGGGGTTGTGCCGGAAAAAGAGGAAAACCTGCCTGTCAGGCTGCCGAGGGATATTGAGTTTACGGGCAAAGGAAACCCTCTTGAGGCGTCAAAGCAGTTTCTTGAGGTTAAGTGCCCGAAGTGCGGAGGCGGAGCGCGGCGGGAGACGGACACAATGGATACTTTTGTGGATTCGTCCTGGTATTTTATGCGCTACTGCGACCCGAAAAACAAGAGCCTTCCAATAGGAAAGGAAAAGGCCGCGCGCGAACTGCCTGTTGACCAGTATGTGGGCGGGCCCGAACACGCGTGCATGCACCTTATATACGCGAGGTTTTTTACTTACGTTATGAGGGACCTGGGGCTTATATCATTTGACGAGCCGTTCAAAAAACTTCTGACCCAGGGAATGGTGGTAAAGGACGGAAATAAAATGTCAAAATCAAAGGGCAATACGGTATCGCCTGATGATATGATAGAAAAATATGGGGCGGATATCGCGAGGCTGTTTATGCTTTTCGCCGCGCCGCCGCCGGCTGACCTTGAGTGGTCCGATGAAGGCGTTGAGGGAGCCTCGAGGTTTATCAACAGGCTCTGGAGGAAAATTATCCTGTATGAGCCGCTTATTAAAAATGAGGGCATGGAATTTGAGCCGGAAAGCCTTAATGACGGCGAAAAAAAGCTTCTTCGAAAGATGCACCGGTCCATAC
>DSBP01000203.1 GCA_011049465.1 bacterium
GACGCGCCCTGAGTTCTCGACGAAATTTTCCACTGCCAGCCCCGTCCTGCGATAGTGTGTGTTAAGGCAAAGGTTTTTTAGCAGCCCGCAAAAGGCGCTGGTGTAAATATGGAAATATAAAATATCAAATATAAATTATTCTTGTCGTTTTTAAGTTTGACCTTGACACTGCCTTTCGCAGGGGATATACTTTTATAACATATCATATAAAATACAGGAGAAAAACATGCTTGATGTAAGGCTTGCGGGCCATAATATAGATTCCGATGTGCTTGAAAAATTAAAAAAACAGGGTTGGGACGGAAAAGAAAACCTTACCCCTGAGACCATTTCCGCGGCTTATGCCAGGATAAGCAGGGACCCGAGGCCGATCTATGACCTGAGAAAAGACTCGCGGGAAGAGGTTGACCGCGCGAGAAAATCAAATGAAAGCATAGTCTTCAAAATGGGGCATCATTCTGTTGCTGAGCACGCGTATCTTAATTTTGACATACTGGGAATCTCGAGGCTGGCTGTTGAATTCCTGGAAGAGGCAAGGCTCTGTTCTTATACGGAAAAATCACAGCGTTACATAACCCTTGATGGCGATTACGTGATGCCGGCAGAATTTAACGCGCAGGAAAAGGCCCTGTTTAAAGAAACAGTGGAGTTTCAGGTAGATGCTTACAATAAGGCGTTCCCTGTACTTCATGAGTATCAAAAGGAGATTCATAAGGAAAAGCTCGCGGCAAAGACAGGGCAAAATATGGTTGAGGGGTGGGCAAAAGAGGACGCCAGGTATATGGTGAGCCTCGCTACAGAGTGCCAGCTTGGCTTCTCGACAAACGCGAGGAACCTTGAGTATATAATCAGGAAGCTGAAATACAGTGGGCTTGACGAGGTGCGGCAGCTTTCAAAAATGCTTTATGAGAGGGCAAAGGCAGTGGTTCCTTCGCTGATTATACTCTCTGACCCGGAGGACTTTAAAAAACAGTTCGGGTGGGATGTCTCGGACGGGTTCCTTAAAAACGGCGCGGATAAGTCGGCGGTTCTCGCGAGAAAAGCGCTTAAAGCCGCGGCATGCCCGAAAAAGGAGAGGCGGGCCGGTGTCAGGCTGGTGAGCCACACGCATTCGCCCGATACAAGCGTGCTCGCGGCTGTCATACATTCCAATTCCACAAGGCCTTATGACGAGTGTTATGCTGCGGCGAAAAAGGCAAAAACAAACCCCGGGTTCTGGCGCGAATTTTTCAGCGGGCTTAATGCTTATGACAGCCTGCCGAGGGCGTTTGAAGCTGCCAATTTTGTATTTGAAGCGGTAGTGAGCGCCGGCGCTTTCGGGCAGTTGAAGCGCCACAGGATGCTTACGCTGTTAAAACAGCCCTATGACACATCGCTTGGCGTCACGGTTCCGCCTTCGGTTGACGCTGCCGGCCAGAGGAAGTTATTTGACGGGGTGATGCAGCATTCGGAGAGCGCCTATAAAAAGCTGGCCCATAACCACGGGCCGCGCGCTGAATATGCGCTTACAAACGCGCACCGCAGAAGGATTTATATAAACACGAACCTGCGCGAGATATATCATATAGCAAGGCTCAGGATGGACAGCCATGCTCAGTGGGATATACAAAATGTATCAGCCGACATGGTAAAAGAGGCGCAAAAAGCAGCGCCCATTTCAGCGGCTCTTGTCTGCGGCAAGGACGGGTTTGAGGCGGCATATAAAAGTTTCATGAAGGTTCAAAACAAGGCAGACAAAGGGCCCGTTAAAAGGGGAAAAATCAAACGCCGGGCCGGGCGCCGGTAAATGAAGGGGCTCAGGGCTGCGGCTGTAAACGGGTTTTTCGGGCTTATTCTGATATTTATTTTCACGGCCTCATCATCCATTATTGTGGGAGAATCAAAAAAAGAGGAAAAAATCTTCTCCGGCCTCTGTTTTCAGGATTTGTCACCGAAAGACAGGGAAGGAAGATGGTATTTTAAGATTACCCATAAAAACAAACCCAATGAAACTCTTGATGTTATCGGGTTGATTGAGTATGTCAGGGAAATAGACGGGGAAGAGTATTATTTTTACGGAGTGCCGCTTGAAAACAAGGGTAACCTGATAAGGTTTGAAGAGGACAGGGGGTACATTAAGCGGCTTAAGTATCCGGTCTTTTCCTTTATTTTTCTTGACGTGGAGCTCGCTCCGCCCGTTAATTATGTAAGGTTTCCCATGACGCCGGGAGATGAGTGGCGCGTTGAGTCCGAGGGGCTGATAAGAATACTGGGGTTGTTCAATATCAGAATGAAAACAAATATACGGTTTGAAGTGGAAACCGTGGAAAATACAATACTGGACGGCAGAATAGTCCGTACGTATAAGGTTAAAAACTATACGGAGCGTGGGTCTGACGGAAAGATTTTCGAGGAAGAAAACTGGTTTGGCGCGGGTGTCGGGCTCATGTATCAGAATACAGAGGCCTACACGCTGGAGCTTGTGCGCTACGAACCCGGTCCTGATAACAGGGAGCGTTTTTTAGAATTAACCTTTCCCGCGCAGCAGGCAGGCGGGGGAGTCAACTGAGGTAAAGTTTTTTTTGTTTCCTTATTAACTTGCAAATCGAAAATTTCAAATTTAAATTGCCCTGCTTGGGGCATTGGTTGTTTTGTAATCGGTTTAACTTTAAACTTTCAAATTTCAGTTTTCAGTTGCCCCACTAGAGGCGGGCTGGGGCAGGCAGCGGAGAAATTTCCCTGATTGCCATGGGCCTGAACATGTTAATTTTACGATAGACTGCTGTGCGCGGCCCGGCTTACGCACGATTACGGGTGGGCCTGTTCTGCAGGCTTGTAGATTCGAGACGGGGCAAGGAGTTGCGTATACCTTTTCTAGGCATTAAATCAGGAAAATTTTCCACTGCCGGCCCCGTCCTGCGATGGTTGTGTTGGGGCAAAGGTTTTTTAGCAGCCGACAAAAGACATAGGTGTAAATATGAAAATATCAAATATAAAATATAAA
>DSBP01000204.1 GCA_011049465.1 bacterium
ATCTTCGCGAGCGCTTCCTTTTGTGGCCGGGCATTAAAAAGAAACCTGAGCTCAGAATCGCTCAGCTTGATTATATCCGCGTATTTAAACCATCGCTTTATGGATGCCCTTGCCTGGTTGTGCCTGCCTTCCCACAAATTGAGCCTTACATTGGGGTCGTATGACACTATTCGTCCGACGCGCTTCGCTATATTGACCGCGTTTAATACGGCAACACGCGATAAAGGAGCCATCATGCTTATTGAGCCAAAATGTAGAATCCTACATTTCTTTATTTCAGCAGCGGGAATATCCCGGGCGGAAAGAAACCTGTCAGCTGACGGATGCCCGTAAAAAGTAAAATCCCTCTCGCCGTCTTTATCAAGAAAAACAAAGACGAGCCCGTTTTTGCGCCCCTTTGCGGCTGTAAGATATTTGACATTGACGCGGTTTTTTTCCAGAAACGCCTTTAAAAAACCGCCCAGGAAGTCAGCCCCGATTTTTCCCGTTATCCCGGCCCTCACGCCGGCTCTTGACAGATTCACAGCCACATTAGCCGGCGCGCCGCCCGGCCTTAACACATACGAACCGCCTTCGGGTACAAAGTCGGCGAGAACCTCGCCTATTGCCATGACTTCCACGGCATCGCGCGGCAAGCCAATCACCTGAAGGTGTTGCCGGATTCCTCAACAACCCACATTGTCTTCTTTGCTATCATGAGTTCCTCATTTGTGGGAATGACAAATGCCTTAACCTTTGAGCCCGTCTTTGATATTATTTTTTCCTTATCTTTTGAATCATTAAGTTTGGCGTCAATAATCAGTCCCATGAATTCAAGCGGTTTTAAAACCTTTTCCCTGATAGCTGCCGCGTTTTCTCCTATGCCGCCCGTAAAAACAACAGCGTCAAGTCCGCCCATTGCCGCCGCGTAAGAACCTATGTATTTTGTTATCCTGTATGTGAATATATCAATTGCATACTTTGCTCTCGCGTTATCCTTGCCGGCCGCTTCAATTATCTCCCTTAAATCATTTGATATTCCCGATATCCCCTTTAACCCGGATTTTTTATTAAGCAGGTCATTCATTCCTTTAAAGTCAAGGTGTTCCTTTTCCATAAGAAAAAGAACAACCGCAGGGTCCATATCGCCTGTTCGGGTCCCCATAACAAGGCCTTCAAGCGGCGTGAATCCCATTGAAGTATCAACCGATTTACCGCCGTTAATAGCGGTTATCGAGGCACCGTTGCCCAGATGACAGGTCACCAGTTTCAGCTTGGCTCCATCTTTTTTCATAAGTTCTGCCGCCCTGTTCGAGACATACTCATGGGATGTCCCGTGGAACCCGTATTTCCTTATGTGATAACGCTCATAAAGCTCATAAGGCAGGCCGTAGATGTACGCTTCCTTCTGCATTGTCTGATGGAAAGCAGTATCAAATACAGCCACCTGCGGAACGCCTTTGAAAATCTTTTCACACGCCTCTATGCCGGCGTAGTTCGGCGGATTGTGAAGCGGCGCTATGTCAAAACAATCCTCAATAACCTCTTTTACACCTTTGGTAATTAAAGCGGATTTGGAGAACTTTTCCCCTCCATGAACTACCCTGTGCCCCACAGCGTCAACTTCAATACTCTCCTTAAAGAGTCCCGTTTTGGGGTCAAGCAGGGCGCGCGCCACGTGGTCAACAGCCTGGGTGTGGTCCTTTGCAGTGACCTTTTTCTCCACTTCCTCATCCTTTTTCATTTTATGTGTCTTATAGTGAAGCACGGACTGGTCGTGGCCTATCTCCTCAACCGAGCCTTTTGCCAAAACCGTATGGTTCTTGCTGGCCATATCAAACAACTGGAATTTAAGCGATGAGCTTCCGCAGTTCAAAATCATAATCTTCATCATTACACCGCCTTATGCTGTTTTTTATATTTTCAGGATTTACCGAGCCGCACAACATTGATGGCCGCTATATTCACAATATCCGAAGCCTTGCACCCGCGCGAGAGGTCCGAACACGGTTTTTTTGTACCCTGGTAAATGGGGCCGTAAGCCTCTGCCTTGGCGAGCCGCTCTGTCAGTTTGTAGGCTATGTTGCCCGAGTCAAGGTCCGGGAATATAAGAACCGTGGCTTTGCCCGCCACGTCCGAGCCGGGCGCTTTTTTCGCGCCGACAGCCGGTATCAGGGCCGCGTCGCCCTGAAGTTCTCCGTCAATCATCAGCGTGGGGTCCTTTTTCTTCGCCAGTTCAAGCGCGGCCGTTACCTTGTCAATTCGGCTGTGCTTAGCGCTGCCTTTAGTGGAAAATGACAGGAGGGCAACCCTCGGCTCCTCTCCCATGAGTTCCCTGTATGTGTCGCCTGTCGTAACCGCTATATCAGAGAGCTGCTCAGCGTCAGGGTCTATTACAAATCCGCCGTCAGAATAAAACAGGACTCCCTCTTTGCCGAACGACTTGTCCGGAAGCAGCATCACGAAAAAACTGGAGAGTGTCTTAATCCCTTCTTTCATGCCTATGAGATAGATGGCAGCCCGCGAGACATCCGCTGTGGTATTAACCGCTCCGGCGACAAACGTATCAACAATGCCCCTCCTCACCATCATTGCCCCGTAATAAACATCCCTGAGCATCACCTTTTTTGCCTCTTCAGGCGTCATTCCCTTTGATTTTCTCAGCTCATAAAATTCCTGGGCAAAAGAGTCAATGTCAGGCGGGTTGGCAAGATCTATGATATTAATCCCGTCGGTTTTCAAGCCTTTACTTTTTCCGATTTCGTTTATCCTATCGGGGTCGCCAAGAACCGTGACTTTTGCCGCGCCAAGCCCTGTAAGCTTTACAGCAGCCTCAACTGTCCTATCATCATTGCCCTCCGGAAGGACAACTCTTTTGGGGTTTTTAGCGGCTTTCGCATAGATGGTTTCCATGAAATCGGGCATATTATAAGCTCCTTTCAGGATTTTAATTATAAATATATTATATTGCAAAACAACGGAAAAGTAAATGAAAAAACAAGAG